>JBJEML010000074.1:0-10207 GCA_051879675.1 Lachnospiraceae bacterium
AGTGCCTATGTCATCGACTTTATCGTCCTGATCATCACGATGGTAGTTGTGACGGAACGGTCCGCGTGGAAGCATGTGCAAAAGGGTGGCAGGCGTGTCTATGAGTCTGCAAAAGAAGGAAATGAACGCCTGCATGAAAAGCAGATACAGCGCAGAGAGGAGCGTGCCCTGCGGCGGATGGAGCGGAAGGTGTCCGGCGTGTCAGCCGACACAAAACTGACACCGGATAGAAACGAAACTTACATACCGTCCGATGCGCTCACGGAGATCACCCCGGAGAGTTTTACACATATTCCGCAAAAACCGGTATCTGCGGACAGTTTTGGGGGAGAGGCAGCCTTTCCTGCCGAAACAGCACACACTGCAGAACCGGCAGTGACTGCCAAGCATCAGGTGAACCTGCAGCCGGTGGAGGAACCGGAGAAGGTACAGGAAGAAACGGAGACGATGCCGGTATTCTCGCCGGAACTACAGAAGCTTTTCGAACAGGCGCAACCGGAGCCGGAAGAAGTACCCAAAACGGCGCATGTGTCGTTGCCGGAAGTGCTGCCTTCGTCAGAACCGTTTACGGAATCAGGATCTGGTCAGGAGGCTCCGTTTGAACCTAAATCTGAATATCACACCCAGTCTGATCCGACATCTGTTTCCGCATCTGCCCCGGTGCCTGAAACACATAGAGCACCGACGACAAGTACCGACAGTTCATCAGCGGCACCGGTGCGTAATCCCAAGATGAATGAAGCGGAAGCGGTGGATGAGGTACAGGCGATTGCTGAGGAGATTGAGCAACAGACGCAGGTGAAGCGTACATATGTATTTCCGCCGGTGGATCTTCTGAAAAAGGGAAATCCGCGTCTGCAGGGAGACAGCAAGCAGCATTTACAGCAGACAGCATTAAAGCTGCAACAGACACTCAAAAACTTCGGCGTCAATGTGACCATCTCAAACGTGAGTTGCGGACCTACTGTCACGCGGTATGAGATCCAGCCGGAGATGGGTGTCAAGGTAAGTAAGATCGTTAATCTGACCGATGATATCAAGCTGAATCTTGCGGCAGCGGATATTCGTATGGAAGCGCCGATTCCGGGAAAGGCGGCAATCGGTATTGAGGTGCCGAACAAGGAGACACTTCCCGTCATGTTTCGCGACCTTGTGGAATCCGAGGAATTTAAGCAGCATCCGTCCAATATTGCATTTGCAGCCGGACGTGATATCGGCGGACAGGCTATCATGGCTGATATCGCAAAGATGCCGCATCTTCTGATCGCGGGTGCAACGGGTTCCGGTAAATCCGTGTGTATCAATACGATCATTATGTCTATTCTGTATCGGGCAGATCCTGAGGATGTAAAGCTGATCCTGATCGATCCTAAGGTCGTGGAATTATCGGTTTATAACGGAATCCCCCACCTGTTCATCCCGGTGGTGACAGATCCGAAGAAAGCAGCGGGAGCTCTCAACTGGGCAGTCGCAGAGATGACGGAGCGATATCAGAAATTTGCAGCATACGGTGTTCGGGATCTGAAGGGTTACAATGCAAAGGTGGAGAGTATCAAGGATATTGATGATCCGGATAAGCCGAAAAGAATGCCGCAGATCGTCATTGTCGTGGACGAGCTGGCAGATCTGATGATGGTTGCACCGGGCGATGTGGAAGATGCGATCTGTCGTCTGGCACAGCTTGCACGTGCGTGCGGAATCCACTTGATCATCGCAACGCAGCGACCGTCTGTGAATGTCATCACGGGACTGATCAAGGCGAATATGCCGAGCCGTATCGCATTTTCCGTGACATCAGGAGTAGATTCACGCACAATTCTGGATATGGTCGGTGCGGAAAAGCTGCTCGGAAAGGGCGATTGCCTCTATTATCCGCAGGGCTTAAACAAACCTTTGCGCGTGCAGGGTGCGTTTGTCTCTGATCAGGAAGTGGCAAATGTGGTAGCGTTTATCAAGGAAAGTTACGGACAGGCGGCATATGACAATTCGATCGAAGAAAAGATGAGCAAGATTTCTGAGAGCACGGGAAGCATGGGTGCCGGCGGCACAGCTGCTGCCGGCGGCGATACCGGTGGCAGGGATGCCTATTTTGTGGATGCCGCAAAGCTTCTGATGGATAAGGACAAGGCTTCCATCGGCATGCTGCAGCGCTATTTTAAGATCGGATTTAACCGGGCGGCGCGTATTATGGATCAGCTCGAGGAGGCAGGCGTTGTGGGACCCGAGGAGGGAACTAAGCCGCGCCAGATTTTGATGAGTCCGGAAACGTTTGACGCGCTCTTGGAGGACGGTTCTTTTTAGCGGGATCAGAAATATGAAAGAAATTGGAGGATAAACAGATGGCATTGTTGATTGATGGCAAGAAAATTTCACAGGAGATTAAGGATGAGCTGAAGGAAAAGGTTGAGACATTGCGGGCGCAGGGCATAGAGGGCGCATTGGCGGTCATTCAGGTCGGCAGTGATCCGGCTTCATCCGTTTATGTGCGCAACAAAAAGAGGGCGTGTGAGTATATCGGCATCCGTTCCGAAAGCTATGAGCTGTCGGAGGAGACGACGGAAGAGGAATTGCTCGCTTTAATTGAAACGCTGAATGAAGATCCCAAGATCAATGGGATCCTCTGTCAGCTTCCCGTTCCGGCACATATGGATGAGAATAAGATCATTCGAACGATCGCTCCGGAGAAAGATGTGGACGGATTTCATACGCAGAATGTCGGTGCCCTGGTCGTCGGTCAGCCGGGTTTTGTATCTTGTACACCGGCGGGTGTGATCCAGCTTCTGAAGCGTTCGGGAATCGATATTGCCGGAAAACATTGCGTAGTCGTCGGGAGAAGCAATATTGTAGGAAAACCGATGGCATTGCTGATGCTGAAAGAGAATGCTACTGTGACAATCTGTCATTCGCGGACCGCAGATCTGAAGTCTGTGTGCAGGCAGGCTGATATTCTGATCGTAGCCGTTGGAAAACCGAAGATGATTACAGCAGAGTATGTGAAAGAGGGTGCGACGGTCATTGATGTCGGAATCCACAGACAGGAGGACGGAAAGCTTTGCGGAGATGTGGATTTTGAACAGGTAGAGCCGCTTGCCGGTGCGATCACACCGGTTCCCGGCGGCGTTGGGCCGATGACGATCGCGATGCTGATGAATAACTGTGTGGAAGCTATGACAAGATAAATGGAAGGGCGTAACGATTCACAACGTAAAATAACGGAACAGTTACGAAAGGACAGGCATGAAGTGTACGAGATGTGGTGAGGAGATAAAAACAGGCAATCTGTATTGTTCGAAATGTGGTGCGGAAGTGCAGATCGTGTCCGCTTATAACGTGATGGAGGACGAGTTTTTTCTTGACTTTCAGAATCAGGAGATGGGAAAAAAGGCGCATCGTGACGTTACAGATGCCGGAGCGGTACTGCAGAAAAAAAATCTCTATATCAGTATACTCACTGCAATCGTCGGTTTTTTGATCCTTGTGGCATTTGCATTTTTTGTAAAAATGAATGTCAGCAGTATAGGAATCGGGGATGCTTCTGAGCGATACACCCAGTTCATTCAGGCATTGGCGGATTCCGATGAAAAAAAGGCGTCAGTCTGCCTGGAACAGGGAATTACCGCAGCCCCCGGGGAATTAACGGATCGTTTTTGGACGGCGTGGCTTCTCGGCAGGCAGGGAAAACGCGAGAAACAGATTGAGACATTACAGCAGATACTTGTCATGGACAATGAAAATGTATACGCATGCAGGGAATTGATCCGTGTGTATGTGGAAGCCGGAGATTTTGAGGGCCTGCATAAATTTTATGATGTCTGTGCAGGGAGTCCGCTGACAACCCTTTTTGCGGATTATCTGGTGGAGAAACCGGTGATCGAAGTGCCTTCAGGACCGATGCGTGAAGGAGATACGCTGACGATCCGGGCGGCAGACGGTCGAAATGTGTACTACACGCTGGACGGCTCTTCTCCCGTCACAAACGGAACGCTTTACTATGTACCCATCAAGCTTGAGGCAGGTACTTATACGCTGCAGGCTGTGGCCTGCAATGAGGATGGATATTACAGCGAGGTTGTGTCACAGGAGCTGACGGTGGAGAAGCATTATCAGCTTGACATGCCCCGGGTGACACCGGACAGCGGCGAATATCTGACACCACAGACCATTTATGTCAGTGTACCGGAAGGCTGCAGCGCTTACTATACATGGAACGGCAATCCGACGACTGCTTCCAATAAATATCAGGGCGGGATTTCCATGCCGGAAGGAAATAATGTGTTATCAGTTATACTGGTGGATGCATACGGTAATACGAGCAGTGTGCAGAGAGTGAACTATATTTATATGCCATAGTGAACTTTATACTTGATCTATTTATGTTTGCTGTATAAAGAGTAATGAGAACTAAAAAATAGATGTGTTCTATGCGATTTTGCCCGTCCGAGCTTGACTCGGCAGAGGGCAATCGAGCAGAGAATACATCTATTTTTTTGATTATTTTTTGGCTATTTTTCAGTCATGGATAAATTCGATATAGTCCTTGTCCATCTTTTTGATCCGCGCCAGTGAATACACATCAATACCCTGCGAGACCAGCTTTTCGCGACCGGGCTGGAAAGATTTTTCAATCAGGATTCCGATGCCGGCAATGGTGGCATGTGCCTTGCGGATTAGTCGCAGTGCGCCGGTGGCAGCTTCGCCGTTTGCCAGAAAATCATCGACAATGAGTACATGGTCATCCGGGGTGATATATTTGCTGGAGAGCGTCAGCTCGTAGCTTGTGCCTTTCGTGTAGGATGTCACGATTGTCTGATAAAGATCACTGTTGAGTGTCTTGGAGGGTTGCTTTTTCAGGATGATTATTGGGACTCCAAGCGCCATTGCACAGGTGAGCGCAGGGGCAATGCCGGAACTCTCGATAGTTGCAACCTTTGTGATACCCTGGCCTTCGAAGTGAGCAGCGAGTTCTTTCCCAAGCTCAACCATCAGTTCCGGGTCTACCTGGTGATTGATAAAGCTGTCGACTCTCAAAATGTTTTCATTGACAGCAATGCCGTCACTGAGAATTTTTTCTTCAAGTAATTTCATAGTATCCACCTCGCAGAAATATTTATAAAAGAAGTATACCACATTTTTGCGCTGACACAATGAAATATTTGTATGAAATGAAAGGTTTTTGTATAGGATGATACAAAGGCTTGTGGCAGGAGAAGTTATGCATATGCTGTGGAAAAAAATATTGGCGATTTTCATGAGTACTTTATTTGTACTGATTGTAAATACTGACTATACCGACGCGAAAGAACTGATCAGTGAACCGGAACAATTATATGCCTTGTCTGCATGTCTGATGGATGCGGACAGCGGTCGTGTACTCTTTGAAAAAGAGGGAAATGTACATCGTGCCAACGCGAGCACGACAAAGATCATGACACTGATCCTCACATTGGAACGGGCAGATCTGCAGGAAACCGTTACAGTATCTGATCGGGCGGCGCGTCAGCCGGATGTGCAGCTAAATATGAACAGCGGAGAGGAATATCGGCTGGAAGACTTGTGCTATTCTTTGATGCTGGAGTCGCACAATGATTCGGCAGTGGCGATCGCGGAGCATGTCGGCGGCAGTGTGGAGGGGTTTGCAATCCTCATGAATGAAAAAGCTGCGGAGCTCGGTTGCGAACAGACCTACTTTATTACGCCAAACGGTCTGGATGAATCCGACAGGGTGAATTTTCATGGAACGAGTGCGGTCGATCTGGCAAAGATCATGTCATACTGCATCATGCGATCACCAAAATCAGAGGAATTTTTAAAGATCACCCGTACGCAGAGCTATTCCTTTCAGGATCTGTCGGGGAAACGGAGCTTTTCCTGCCAAAATCACAATGCCTTCCTGCAGATGATGGACGGAGCACTTTCCGGGAAAACAGGTTTTACCGCTGATGCGGGCTATTGCTATGTGGGCGCGCTTGAGCGTGACGGATGTACGTTTGTCGTGGCACTTCTGGGCTGTGGATGGCCCAATAATAAGACCTATAAATGGAAGGACTGCAAAAAGCTCTTTTCCTACGGAATCGAGAATTATGCTTATCAGACTTTTTTGCAGCCTCTTGGAAGCTGGGAGTATGCTGTTGTGGGAGGAGCTGCAGAGAGCGGTGATCCGTATGAAATGCCTGTCGTGCGGCTGGAAGAGGAAAACCATGAGCCGATCCGTCTGCTTTTGCGGTCAGATGAGAGTATCAAATGTGAGGAAAAACTGAATTTTGATGCCAAGGCACCTGTAAAACTCGGACAGGAAAGCGGCGTAGTGCGTTACTACCTTGAGAAAGCAGACGGTTCACGCCAGCTTTTATACTGTGCAGGAATTTATGCCACAAGCGAAGTGAAAGCGAAAAATCTGGCATATTATGTGCGTTTTATCATGAAATATTTTTTACTTAATATTTGCTAAATTTTTAACAATTACTATTGAAAAAGAATGATAAAACCTATATACTTATTATAGCGAAATTTTTGCTTTTTAAAAATTTAAGCACTAAAATATATACGGAGGTAGAAAGAATGAGTAATGGTAATGATAATTTGGCAATGCAGCGCATCGCCGGATTAGTCGACGAGAACAGTTTTATGGAAATCGGCTCACTTGTTACTGCAAGAAGCACAGATTTCGACCTGTCAAACACAGACACTCCTTCAGACGGCGTTGTCATCGGACACGGGCTGATCGATGGAAACCTTGTGTTTGTGTACAGTCAGGACGCAGGTGTGCTTGGCGGTACGATCGGAGAGATGCATGCAAAGAAGATTGCAGGTCTGTATGACATGGCAGTCAGGATGGGTGCACCGATCATCGGTCTGATCGACTGCGCAGGCATGAGACTACAGGAGTCCGTTGACGCACTGGAGGCAGTCGGAACCCTGTATGCAAAACAGGTGGCAGCATCCGGAGTGGTTCCCCAGATCACGGCAGTGTTCGGAACCTGTGGTGGCGGCATGGCAGTTGTACCTGCTCTTTCAGATTTTACATTCGCAGAGGCAGACAAGGCAAAGATCTTTGTGAATTCACCGAATGCGATTCCCGGAAACAATGCGAACAAGTGTGATACTGCATCCGCAGCTTTCCAGAGCGAGGAGGCAGGTACTGTTGACGGTGTTGGCACGACAGACGAGATCTTCGCACAGATCCGTGAGCTGGTGAGCATGCTTCCCGGCAACAATGCACAGGCAGGTGTCGTAGATGACTGTGGAGATGATCTGAACCGTGCATGTGCAAGTCTGGATGTGATGAAGGGTGATCCCAGATACGTGCTCAGCGAGATCTCAGACGGACATGTATTTGTTGAGACCAAGGCTGCATATGCAAAAGAGATGGTGACCGGATTCATCAAGCTGAACGGTATGACCATCGGAGCAGTTGCAAATGCAACCGAGCTGTATGTGGATGGCGAGAAAGCAGAGGACTTTGAGGCTAGCCTGACTGCAAGAGGCTGCAACAAGGCTGCTGACTTTATCGCATTCTGTGATGCTTTTGAGATTCCTGTTGTTTCTTTCACAAATGCAACCGGATTCAAGGCATGCATGTGCTCAGAGAAGAATCTCGCAAAGGCACTTGCACGTCTGACCTATGCATTTGCAAACGCTACGGTTCCGAAGGTGAACGTGATCGCGGACAAGGCTTACGGCAGCGCTTATGCAGTGATGAATTCCAAAGCACTCGGCGCAGATCTGGTATATGCATGGCCGGATGCCAAGGTTGGCATGATGGATGCGAATCTGGCAGCAAAGATCATGTATGCAGATGCATCTGCTGATGTGATCGCCGAGAAGGCAAAAGAGTACGATGCACTTCAGGGTGACGTTAAGACTGCAGCAAGACGTGGCTATGTAGACCGCATTGTTGACTATGCAGACACCAGAAAGTATCTGGTTGCAGCATTTGAGATGCTCTTTACAAAAAATGTGGAGCAGCCCTATAAGAAACACGGTGCAAAATAGGAAAGGTGAAGATTATGACGAAGATGAAGAAAAAAATATTACTGATCGTCAGTCTGTGCCTGATCGCAGCAGGAGTATTCGGATGTGGCAGCGATGCGAACGCCACCTATAACGGATACACTGCTGACCAGCTTTCGGCAAACAACTCCGGAATCCTTGATGAACTGATGGGTATGAGTGATGAGGATCTTCTCATGTATCTGTCCTATCAGGATCAGATGGACGCAGCAACCATGAAGGTAATCAACAGCTGGTCTGAGGTAAAGGATGAGGTCGGTGATTTCGTTGGTTACGGCGAGGTGGTAGTGACACAGGCAAACGGAACTACTACAGTTGAGCAGACTGCAGACTTTACCGGTCGCGATGTCAAAGTGACATTCGTATACGACAAGGACATGAATGTCGAAGATATTACTCTTGACAGGGTTTACTCTCTGGGTGAGACCATGGTAAAAGCTGCCATGAACACGGCGATGGGTATGGGAACCGTATTCGTGATGCTGATCATCATCAGTTTGATCATTTCCTGCTTTACGCTGGTCAATAAGGCACAGAAAAAGGCTGAGAGCAAAAAGGCGGCAAATGCATCTGCATCTGCAGCGCCTGCAGCAGCTCCGGTGGCAGAGGCTGCACAGACAGATGATCTGGAACTTGTGGCTGTTATCGCAGCAGCAATCGCAGCAGCGACCGGTTCATCAACCGACGATTTTGTAGTTCGTTCAATTAAGAGAAGATAAGATATCAGGAGGAATCAAATCATGAAAAATTATACAATTACAGTAAATGGTAATGTTTATGATGTAACAGTTGAAGAGGGTGGCGCAGGCGCTCCCGTTGCAAGACCCGCAGCAGCAGCTCCGAAGGCAGCTCCCGCAGCAGCTCCGAAAGCAGCAGCTCCCGCCGGTGGTGCCGGTGCCGTAAAGATTGAGGCAAAGGCAGCCGGAAAGGTATTCGCAGTAGAGGCATCTGTCGGACAGGCAGTGAAGAGGGGCGATACTGTTGTGATCTTAGAGGTCATGAAGATGGAGACACCCGTTGTTGCAGAGACAGACGGAACCATCGCAAGCATTGACGTTGCAAAGGGCGACAGCGTAGAGGTTGGAACTGTTTTAGCAACCATGAATTAGTCGAATAGGAGGTCTCGTATGAGTTACGTTACAGAAACACTGGGTAATCTCATTCACCAGACTGCCTTCTTCAATCTGACTGTAGGAAACTATCTGATGATTGCAGTTGCCTGCTTCTTCCTGTATCTTGCGATCAAGAAGGAGTACGAGCCGCTTTTGTTACTGCCGATCGCATTCGGTATGCTGCTCGTAAATATCTATCCGGATATCATGATCCATCCGGAGGATGCAAGCAATGGCGTAGGTGGATTACTCTATTATTTTTACCAGTTAGACGAGTGGTCAATTCTGCCGTCCCTGATCTTTATGGGTGTCGGTGCGATGACTGACTTTGGACCGCTGATTGCAAATCCGATCAGCTTCCTTTTAGGTGCAGCAGCACAGTTTGGAATTTACATGGCCTATTTTATGGCAATCTTTATGGGCTTCAACGACAAGGCAGCGGCTGCCATTTCCATCATCGGTGGAGCAGACGGCCCGACATCGATCTTCCTTGCAGGTAAGCTCGGACAGACGGGACTGATGGGGCCGATTGCAGTGGCGGCGTATTCGTATATGGCACTTGTTCCCATTATCCAGCCGCCGATCATGAAGGCACTGACGACAAAGAAAGAGCGCCAGATCAAGATGGAGAATCTGCGTCCGGTTACCAAGCTGGAGAAGATCCTGTTCCCCATCGTCGTTACGATCGTTGTATGTATGGTACTTCCCACAACCGCTCCGTTGGTAGGTATGCTGATGCTTGGTAACCTGTTCCGAGAGTCCGGAGTTGTCCGCCAGCTCCAGGAGACAGCATCCAATGCGCTCATGTATATCGTTGTTATTTTACTTGGTACTTCCGTTGGTGCAACCACCAGTGCAGAGGCATTCTTAAATGTCAGCACCTTAAAGATCGTTGCCCTGGGACTGATCGCGTTTGCAGTCGGTACAGCATCCGGTGTCCTGATCGGTAAGCTGTTATGCTGGATCACAAAGGGCAAGATCAATCCGCTGATCGGATCTGCCGGTGTGTCTGCCGTACCTATGGCAGCACGTGTATCCCAGAAGGTCGGAGCAGAGGAGGATCCTACAAACTTCCTGCTGATGCA
>JBJEML010000075.1:0-1945 GCA_051879675.1 Lachnospiraceae bacterium
ATAGTTTATTTGAAAAGGTCATGTTCAGGTTGTCCTATTTACATGCTAGCATCAACACATTTTACAACACGGTTCGGATCCACAGTCATTGCGATTACCAATCACCGAATCAATATGAGACTGCCTATCTGAAACGATTGTCGAAGATGGATCGGGACCAGGCTGGATAAGCACAAAAAGGCCACGTTTAATTTGTCCTAAAACTTGACACAGGACCAACATGAAGCTACGCTCCTGCATGACCTTGTTTGAAAAAGCGGATCCGGAAATATCTGTGTTTTCCAGAGTGCTTGATAAATTTTATGCCGGGAAGCGCGATACAAGGACTATTCAAATCCTGCAAAATGAAGCGCCCGCGGCCCTTGGCGACCGGCAGATCTACAACACGCCCATCGGACCGGTTTGCATGTCGAAGACAGAATATGATGCCTATCTGGAAGAGCTGGAGATGCGGAAGAGATAGAAGCAATCGCTGAGATCCCCGTTTTATCCAAAAATGATACCTTTGATCTCCGCTATATCGATATGCGGAGGCAGCAGCGTCATGTGCTCATGGAAATGTATAGGCTCATCAGGAGGATCCACAGCAATCATCCGACTCTGCAGCGGATTGCGGATTTTCTGGGGCAGATCGCAGACGATTATGACGCCCACAATGATGTCAGAAAGCTTCTTGCGGACTTTGACGCCATGTGGCAGGAAATGAAAGAAACTCCTCTCCCGGTGACCTGGGAGGAGTTTGAGGACCGTGCCCTCCTCTTTGCCCTCATGCAGGACATCGAGGAGTTTTTGCAAATCAAGGCAGAATTTTTTCAGAAAACAATAGATCGCAAAGCGTTATAAGTTCTCTTCTCTTTTCCTGAGCTGCTCGTTGATCTCCTCCGCTTCCTTTCTGTAATGGATCGCAAACCCCTTCCACAAAATGAAGGCAGCCAGAATTTCTCCGGCGACGGTCAGAACGAGCGGCGCGATGCCCGCATGGACCGGAATCCAGCCGACCGTAAAGCCGGTCACCAGCAGCACGGCGCATCCGATCCCCATGTGGAAAATGACCTGCAATGGCCTCGGCACGCTGTCCTTCTCATAAATCAGTGAGGGCAGGCTGAAGCCAAGACCGACGACAGCGGCCCCGATGAACATTTTTGTGAACTGATAGTTCCGCAGGGAAAATGTCCCCTTGTGGCTCAGATCAAATGCAACTCCAATCACGCAGAAAATCAGTGCGGCCGCTGCCATACTGATCAGCGCGGCTTTCATCATTTTTTTTAACATACGCAGCACCCCCTTATAGTCCGATACTTTTCTTGAATGCAGGAACATAGCGTCGGGACACATATTCCCTGTCGCCGTTTTTCAGATGCAGAAGCAGCACGCCCCCGAAGTCCGCCTCCACGCTTTCGCACGCCGAGATCCGGACGATCACCGACCTCGAAATCTGAACAAACGCTTTGCCGAGGATATTTCTGACCTCGTACAGCCGCCTGCCAGTGAGATACCGGCCTCTTTTCGTGTACAGAACCGTGTGGTCATCCTCTACCGTCACCTTTTCAATCTCATGCACACTGATGACATAGCTCCGGCCGTCCGCCGTGCCGACCAGCGTGTCGGCATTGTCACGCATGTAGCTTAAGACCCGCTGCACTTCATCGGTAATCTCTTCCGTATAGATAACGGCATACGGCTCCTCGCACTCCTGAATTTTGACTTCCGCCTTCAAAATCCCGCCTCCCTCCCGTCTTTCTGTTCTCAGTATACCGACCGATGCGCCGGTTGTCCCTGCATTTCCGGCAAGTGGCCGAAAATCGGCGCCAGGAGGCGTATCAGGCACAATAAGAAACACCGGCGGATTTCTCCACCGGTGCTTCCATGAATCTCAGATTTCATACAAGACTGAAAGATTCTGCACAAACTCCGCAAAGCGCGGAAGCGCAAACGCAACTCTGCC
>JBJEML010000076.1:0-9785 GCA_051879675.1 Lachnospiraceae bacterium
TTCATCAAATTCGGCTGCTTAAAGGACGAGAAATTCTGTGACAAGATGAATGACTACATCCTGTTCAAGAACATTGATGACAAATATCTCACGCTGCCTGAGATCTTAAAGCCTGTTGAGGAAGAAGAAAAAACAGAGGAAGAAAAGACTGACGAAACAGCATCCGAAGATGCAACGGCTGACGAAAGCAAGGAAGCCGAGGAGGAATACAAGGATGAGCGAAACGTTATCTACTATGTAACGGACAAAAATCAGCAGAGTCAGTACATCAATCTGTTCCGCGAGCAGGGCATGGATGCAGTGATCCTTGACCACAATATCGACAGTTCCTTCATCACTCAGCTGGAGCGGCGAAATGACAAGTACAAATTCATGCGTATCGATGCGGATGTAACCGGAACACTGACCGAGGATACATCCGAGGATGAATTAAAGGATGCCACCGAGACGTTAAAAGAGGTCTTCTCCAAAGCACTGAACAACGATAAGCTCACGATTCAGGTACAGAAGCTCAAGAACGCAGATACACCTTCCATCATCACCTTATCCGAGGAAGGCAGACGTATGCAGGATATGATGAAGATGTATGCAATGGGCGGCATGGATGCTTCCATGTTTGGCGGCGATTACACGCTGACGCTGAACTACAACAATGCGCTGGTACAGTATATCCTGAACAACAAGGATTCTGAAAATGTGCCGATGTTCTGTGAGCAGCTTTACGATCTGGCAATGATCAGCAATCAGCCGCTCGCACCGGAAGCCATGACCAAATTTATGAAGCGTTCCAACGATATCATGCTGCTTCTGACTAAATAAATCGAAAATCCCTTTCGGATTTTCAGAAAACAGTATCCTTCTCCCTCTCTTTATGCTATAATTTAAGCAAGAAATGGGTTCGTAACTAATACATTTACAAAAGAGGGGGAAAGGTCAGATGAAAAAATATACGCGCGTTCCGTTAGAAGTCACTGCTGTTAAGTATGAGATTGGAAAAGGAATGGAAGACGGCTTCCGTCTGCTCAGTCAGATCGTGACCAATGATGGACTGAACACGGAGAAGATCGTCAAGATCACCAGAGAGGACGGCTCCATTGTCTGTCCGTACGTACAGAACCGCCGCGGTCTCGTGTTTATCCGCGAGAATGATTATATCATCTGTGAGGCCGGCAACGAGAAGCATGTATGTGGTGCCGACCGTTTTCCGGAGCGTTTCAAACCGGTTGAGTAGTATTAAATTTAAAGGAGACGAAAAAATTACTCTTTCGTCTCCTTTTTTTGCATTTATTTACCGCTTTGGATATGTCCTATCATTCCTCTATTCAAACGGATAACGGATCCCCCACTGTTCACGCAGTGTATCCATCCACTCCATCATCTGAATCGTCTCACTGTGCGGCATCTCTTCACATTCCGTTTTTCCTTCTTCAAGTGCCTTGATACATGCCTGAACTTCGTATTCATAGCCGGTGATCTGCTCCGGTACTTCTATGGTGCGGATTAGCTTACGGTCGGATGAAAATACATCTATTTTGTCAATATTGTTGATATTGTATGCGATCAGATAACCCTTACTTCCATAGATGATACCGTACTGCTCACTCGCTGCATACATTCCCGTATGAAGGGTAGCCATGCGTCCGTCCTTATAAGTCAGGATCATGGATGCCTGTCCGTCTACACCGGTCTCATGTTTTACACAGGCAGATGTAATATTAACGATATCATTACCAAAAAACATACTCGCAAAATTCAGCGGATAAATACCTACATCCAACAGTGCTCCGCCTGCCAGTTCCGGTTTTACCAGACGTTCCTTATGTGAAATACAGTATCCCAGATTTGCACTCAGCATATGAATATCGCCCAATTCTCCGCTCTCCAAAATATCTGTAATGATCTTTCGCGAGGGCATATAGCGTGTCCAGATCGCCTCCGTGATAAATACTCCTTTTTCTTTTGCGTAATCCAACAGTTCCCTCGCCTGTGCTGCATTCGCGGTAAAAGATTTCTCACAAAGCACCGGCTTTCCGTAAGAAATACATAATTTTCCGTGCTCTAAATGATGGGAATGAGGTGTCGCAATGTAGACCAGATCTACCTTGTCATCCGCCAGCATCTCCTCATAGGAGCCGTATGCCTTTTCCATCTGATATTCTTTTGCAATCTTCTGCGCCCTCTCCAAATCTCTGGCTGCCACTGCATATGCCGTTGCGTCATTCATTCCGTTTAGTGTGCGCGCCATTGTGCCCGCGATATTTCCTGCACCCAGTATTCCTACATTCATGTAAATATCCTCCTATCTCTCTTTCTGTTGAGCAGTTTGATTCGTCTTTCGTCGCTTTCGCTCTTTGAAAACTACTTCTTCCCTACCACCAGATCATAACTCTCCGCGATCATCCGTCGGATTTCATCATCCGGTATCGTCCCGTCCAATATGATGGAATTCCAATGCTCCTTATTCTGATGATACCCCGGTAAAACGGACGGATACGTCGCCCGCCAAAAATCACGCCACTCCGGGTCGACCTTCACATTGACCCATATCTGCCCATTTCGCTCATGGGTCCACGCAAATGCCTTTTTGTTTTTCCGGCAGCGAAGCAGGATCCAGTTGTCATCATGAAAGGGCGCGTCCGTATATACATCCGGCAGCGTCAAACCATAATCCAAAATTTCTTTTCGTTCCTTCATGAAAACGCCTCCCAACCACGATGCGCTGATAAAAATTCAATTAACTGTACAAAACGCGCCGCCCACATATTGCGAACAGCGTGTAATATTCTATACTTAATATCTTATTCACCCCAGAAGCGATCCTCCTCATTATTTGTCGTTCTGACATGAAAAAACTGGTTCGCATAGTCTTCGCGATAGTCATATAATTCTGCAACGATAACATTCTGATCCTCAATATAGTAAATGACATAATTTCTAGGTCTAATCAGCACATAATACTTTTGAAATTCCGGTTCCACATCATGTAAAATGGAGATAGGAATTCCTGTTTGAGGAAACATTGCCAAATTTTCAATCGCTGCAACCAATTCATGTAATTGTTTTGTGCCGCGTTTCTCTCCAGATATCTGCACAAGATGAGTCTTTAGTTCCATCAGTTTTTGTTGTACAACTTTAGAATACTGTAAATCTAACACTTAAATTCCCAACTCCTTACGCATTTCCTCTGCTGAAATCGTTCCTGCCTCTTTGATTGACTTCTCTGATGCAATCAAATCATCTTTTATTTTCTCCCATGCTCTTGCCTTTTGATGCTTCGCTACCATGTCTGCAATACTATTCACATACTGCTCCACCATTGAATATTCTTCAGGTGGCAGTTGATCTATTTTCTGTGACAGTGCTGCTGTAATCATAAAATTCCTCCTTACTTTATTTCAACACATCTGTTTCATCGACGTCTCTCTAGTGCTATTATACCCTCTCTAACCAAATTTGTACACTCCTCAATTTGGCTCCCCTTCCCCTTTTCCCCTTATACATATTTCATGTTAAAAAAGCGGCTATGCTCAGAGGCACAGCCGCTTTGACTTCATCTTTATTTTTTCTTTACCGGCAAGCAAACCTCTGTGACGTATTCATCTGGATTGTCGGTCTCATGCGGACTCACGTGATAAATATTCATCAGCAACCCGTCCGGTTCATATCCATTCGCTTCCACCCACGAATACACTGCAGAATAAACCTCACTGATTCTGTCATACGAGCCTCGGTAGGTAGCGCTGGCGACGTTGACCGGGGACAGCGTCCGAAATTTCACGTGTTCCGTATCACTATAGCTTCCCTTTACCGTTTTCTGCGCCTCAATATCTACATCAGACTCTTTCCACTCCGCATCATGAAAGATCACGCTACAAAGACAAGGATCGTCCGGAATCAGATTCATGTGTGCGGTCTCCTTTCCGAGAACCTCCCATATCATCCCTTCCATTTCATATCTCGGAATCGTCATACGCACACACGCAGCGTATCGCTCCGGTATTGTCTTTAATGTCACATCGTAATTCATGTCGTCTCCCTTTCTCAGCCTCTCTAAGGCTGTATCCAGAAGCCGTATCCGATATGCAGTCTCTGCCGCTGCTGCCGCTAACTGCTCACGCTGCATGCAAAAAAACTGCTCCATTGTCTCCGGTCTGTCATAACAATCCAGCATCTCCCGGACGGCAGAAAGATGAAAGCCCATATCCTTAAGGGCTGTGATCCTGCAGGCTGTCGGAAGCTGATCTTCGCTGTAATAGCGGTAACCGGTAAACGGGTCGATCTCCACCGGCTTTAACAGACCGATCTCATCATAGTGGCGCAACATGCGAATACTGACTCTGGCAAGTTTTGAAAAATCTCCTATTTTTATCATCCGGATGATCCTCCTGATCAGTTATTTTGAGCTCAGATACAGCATAAAGCCTGCCACGGTGTGAGAGTCAACTGCTTTTTTACAAATTTTTATGATTCCCGATAATTTTCAATCAGCGCCTTCATTTCCTCAACCTGCGCAT
Organism: Lachnospiraceae bacterium; assembly: GCA_051879675.1. Lineage (GTDB taxonomy): Bacteria > Bacillota > Clostridia > Lachnospirales > Lachnospiraceae > W0P33-017. Next base: position 4,515 of record JBJEML010000076.1, read on the forward strand.
CCGACAGTTTCTTTTTTCCGATAAATGCTGTGAGAAACTTCGGCAATGATCCATCAAATGTATCCTCAACAAATTCCCGGCTCTGTCTGCCATAAAATTCTTCCCGCGATATCTGCGCGAAAACAACCGCGTGCTCATTTTTAAAAATCCCTTTTTCGCACAGCTTTTTAAGCATCGTGTAAGTCGTTGATTTTTTCCAGTCAAATTCCTGTTCACAGATCTTCACAAGCTCTGTGGATCCCACCGGTTCTCTGTCCCAGATCAGATCTGCGAACCGTTTTTCACTGGTCGCAAGTTTATATTCTTTCATCCCGATATCCTTTCAATGTTAAATATCTATTTGTGTCTTTCATTGCGCCAACGAATACTGGCGCTATCTCAGATCAGTGCAAAATCTGAAACGAATTCAGTGTATATATCAGCTCCGGCAGCAAACCTTCCTCAGCCTCCGGAGAGTAAATGAGCCGGATCACCCAGCTTGCCGAGCCGTCAGCGATCACATAGTCTTCTGTCCTCACATCCGCACCGTTCTCCGATAGTTTCACCGCATCATAACCCTGCTGCTCCAAAATGACATGTTCTTCCCTGACATTCGTGCCAAATGCGCACTTCTTCAATTCTGACACAGTGTCACTTTGTGATCCTCCGTTTCTCCAACAATCAAGCTGTGCCGTCAGACTGCCCGCCTTTGCAAGGAGCGAGGTCATTCCACTTACTTCCTCCTTCAGGTCAAACCGCTCTTTGTCATAATTGATGGCAAATCCCGGTATCGCTGCAATCCGGGACATCTCAATCTCCTGCTCCTGTCCCTCTATTTTGATCGATGTCAAAATCGTTGTTTCCACATTTGTAAATTGCTCAAAGGGCTTCGAATAATCCATCTGCCCGTAACTGCACGGTTCGCCCTCTATGAGAATCTGCGCGCGGTCACACTCCGGAAATGCTGTAAGAAACGTATTGATCGTACTCCCGACCATCAGATACTCTCCGGCACTGCCATACATCCCAAGCTGCTGCCCAAACGCACTGTTAAAATCCAGACACATGCAGCCGTCCGAACCGATCTCCATGCGAAGCAGCGTTGCATCTCCACCGAGCACCTGCGCTTCCTGCAATTGCTTAACGATCTCACCCGCATTGATTTCGGGGACCATGACGGTTCTGGTGAGCAGAAATTCTGCCGTATCATTTCCATAAAAAATCGTGAGCGGCACACCATTATTCTGCTGTTCTCTCTCAGCCGCCTGCCTTTCCTGTTCTTCAGCGATTCTCTGTTGTTCTTCTTCCTGTCTTGCCTGCTCTTCGGCAAGCCTCTGCTGTTCTTCCGCTTCCCGTCGCCGCTCTGCGGCGAGAAGCTCCTCCCGCATCTGTTCTTCTGTCTGTGCCTGTTCCTCACTGATCGCTGTCGGATCTGTTGTCTCCGCCTTATGATTTTCCTCCTTCGGGTCTAGCGCCAGACCGATCAGAACTGCCACCAACAAGATAACTACTGCCACGCTCACCCAAAATGTCGGTTTTCTATAATGTAATACATTCATAATTCGCTTTTTGATACCCCCTTCTCCAAATGCAAGCGGACTCCCTTTCAAACCATGCTGCTCCTGCGCGAGAGAAAGCAGCGTCATGGAATAATCCTTTTTTGTCTCTCCGCCAAATTTCCTGATCACACACTCATCACACGCCATCTCCATATCCTGGCACATCAGGTAAAAGGCCAGCCACACAAGCGGATGAAACCAGTAAATACATGTCACAAAAAATGCCAGCTGTTTGACGAGATAATCTTTTCTTCGGACATGCGTCTTCTCATGTGCAAGGACATAACTCTTTTCATTTTCGCCAAGTCCGGACGGGAGATAGATGCGCGGCGAAAAAAGTCCCACAACAAACGGGGTTCCTATACAGTCTGCCGTATAGATCGTACAGTTTTTGTCTTCACTCGCCAGTGTTGCGCGCTTCAATCCTGCTTTTAGTCTTATCAGAGAACAGATATTGTATAAAATAAGGATCAACGCCACCGCAATCCAGATAAAAACTGCCACGGATATCATCGCCTGTGCCGTACTCACAGACTCTGCCATACCTGCATCTGTCGGAAGCTGAACGGCAGTATCTGCAACAGTTTCCACAGCATGCCCAGCCTGCACGGCGCTGTTACTTATATTCGCATGTGTCTGTGCACCCAGCTCCTCCGGTATCACCTGTGGCCGAACCTTTATAAGGCTAAAAACACTGCTCACTGATACCGGGCAGACCAGCCTGAAATACACGACGATCCACAAAATGTACGAGTATAACTTCGGCAGTCCTTTCATTAGCAAGCGCAACGCAAGAACCACAAGAATACAGTATCCGGCAGTTACTCCCATCTTCAGAATTTGTAAAAACAGGTTCTCCATTTAATTCCCTCCCTGATCCAACACGCAAAAGGTCTACATGCCATAGACCTTTTTATTTAGTCTATAACATGTAGACCTTTTTGTCAATCACATTTTCACTTTATCTGGCACGTTTTCCTGACGGGTACTGATTGCAAAAAACTGTTCCCGGATCAATCATCGTCGTCATCCTTTAGGTCGTCCATGTCATCGTCATCCCGATCATCATCGTCAAACAGATCTTCCAACTCATCGTCAAGGTCATCCCCTGTGCAATGTACATAATTTCTGACATCCACACCGGACTGCTTCAGATAACTGATCAACTCATTCATGGGCAGTTTTGCCAGTTTCGCGTAATCCAAATTTGGATTTTCCTCAATCAGCCGTTGCAACAATAATGCCTTTCCCGGTGTGATCTGATACTGCTCTGCCAGTTTTTTTAGATCATCCGTTGCAGCAACTGACTGATCCAGAACAAAACCCGCACCGAGCAACGATGTAAGTTCTGCATTCAATTCGTCCGAAATCTGCTGTCGCAGTTCCTCTGCGCGTTTATCATTTTTACTATCAACAGAAAGCACACAGCCAGACAGACTGCCACAGACGCCAGCAGTTTCACAACCTTTCCTGCTTTTATGGGATATCGTTTTTCATCCTTTAAATACCATTCGTTTCCGGTCGCCTGTTCCACCGGTTGCTGCCAGATTGCCTCTGCATATGCAGGTGTCAACTGCCCCACCGCTGCCTTTACATGGTTCTTTATATCTGATTTTGCGATTCTTCTCATAATTTTTCCTCCAATTCTCTGCGCAATTTTTTCAGCCCACGGTTATAGGTTCTTTCACCTCATCCACAGACACTCCTGTGAAATGCTTTATCATGCGATACTTTGCCAGACAGATATTCCGTGCAATCGTAAAGATCCATGCCATCGGTTTTCCCATAGGAGCATATAAATGTGCAGCCGACCGGATCTTTACTGTTTCTCTTGGTTGCGGCTCATCATAAGCCACGGCAGCAAATATCTTTTTTATTGCATGTATGGAAAAGTTTGTAAAAAAGTCATACGCCTCTCATCGAAGGGTATGACTTTCCTGTTTTCATCCTAAATCTTATATTGACTCAGATTATTTCGTTGAACTGTGCGCTCTTTTGTAAATCCTACAGTGTATATTTCTTCCGCGGGACCTTCTATTCGGCCTTCTATTCGGCCCATTTATATCTAATCTTATAATCGCTATAACATTTATAATCAAGATATTTTTCCTTTTGCAATCTCCCAATTACAATATAAGGCATGACATTCTGCTGTTTGGCAAACAATTTAATTGCTTCAATTCCAAAATCTCCCTGTTTGAGAAATTCATCGTATGCACTCTCCTGCATGAGGCAATTACTCGCAAACAAATCCGCTGCTTTCTCTCTTTCGTCATCGCTTCCATCATCAATAAACTTTATTGTCTTTGAAATATCGCCATTAACAATATGTCCTATTTCATGAAATACTGAAAACCAAAAAATATCAGCATATGATCCACAAATTGTGACACACATCTGATATGCGCCGTCCTGTTTTCTGGAAATATAGCCTTGCACCGGAGCACCTTTGAAATTCTGGACTACCGCAAAATCAATTCCATGCTGCCCCATAATATTCTGTAACTCTGCTTGTACAGAGGCCTCCGGATTTACCATAACATTTTTTAATTCTTTTACCAGATCATTAACTGTCTCTGGAACAAACTTCCCTTTAACCGTACGTCTTTCACCTACAATTTGACACAAACGAATCCATGCTCCTAGCACATACGAATTTACCGCTGACTTTGTAGACATCCGAAATGCTCCCTGTGGAATCATCTCTTTTAAAGCAGAAATATCCCTTATTTGTAATGCCTTCCTAAGAGACAATACAGATGCATCTACACTCTCTTTTAAAGGCATTTTCCCGATTTTTCTAAGATATTTCACAACGTCCCGCAACTCATTTCTTGCCACACGTTCCTCATCTGTAATAGTCTGATTCTCATTCAGTTCCAACAATTCTGCATCATAATTTGCCTGTAAATTCAGCCAGAACGATTTCGGAACACCTAATGCATATTCTAATGCAAAAGCAAATTTTGCAGATATATCTTTTTTCCCGGCAATTATATTGCTCACATACGCAGGTGTCACTCCTGTGCTGGCTGCCAGCTCTGCCTGTGTAATTCCACGTTCAACCAGAATGTCTGCTATCGTTTCCCCCGGATGAATTAACAGATCATACGATATACCAGTTCTCTTTGTTGCCATGATAATCACTCACTCCTTTCACTTCTACCTCCGTACAAATCATAACTGTATCTTGTGCTGCATTCGGCTCAATAATCAATCGCGCATTTGGGGCCACGTGTAATGAATACCTGACCCGTTTATATCCTCTAAGCTGTTCTGGCTTTCCGAGTCCTAATTTCAAAAAATCCCCAAAACACTCTGCTGCCTCCAGCCGATTCATATGCTTCTTAATTGTCCTTACCCAATCCATAGGCAGTTTTTTTTGCATCTTTTTGTAATCTGTAAAGTATTTCTCCACCTTTTTATTGGCATAAGTAATTTTCAACAGCAGGTTCTCTCCTTTGTGAAATTAACCATTTGGTTAATTAATATTAACATATACGCGTAATGCTGTCAATGTCAGAAGGTCAAAAAATGAGATGCAGTCCTGAGACTGCACCCCATGCTATTTATCGCCAACATTATTTTATTTGATCTGCGCTGCCATATCCACCATCTCCTGCGCGCTCATATCCACATCAAATCCTGCCAGCGTATACGTCTGGCCATCTTTGATCCACCATAAGCTGTAATAGGTTTGCTCCTGACGCTCATCTGAGCCATAGGAGATATT
>JBJEML010000077.1:0-45392 GCA_051879675.1 Lachnospiraceae bacterium
TCAATTAGCCATTAATTTTTTCGATCTTCACCTGAGTGAAAGCCTGTCTGTGACCATTTTTCTTATGATAACCGGTTTTTCTCTTATACTTGTAAACGATAACCTTCTTGCCGCGTCCCTCTTTTACAACGCTTGCAGTTACAGTCGCGTTCTTCACATCATCTGCAACCTTCATGGTTCCGTCGTTTACAGCAATCACCTGATCAAAAGTAACTGTCTCGCCAGCCTCTACACCAAGCTTCTCAATGGTAATGATATCGCCCTCGGATACTTTGTACTGCTTACCACCTGTTGCTATAATTGCGTACATATGGCACCTCCTATTATCATTACTCGCCAGTTGTGGTGGTATCCTGATTTCATCGGGATCCGATAAAAAAGAACACACTTTCAGACCTCACTGTGCGGCATACTCATGTATCATAGCATTTCTTTGTTTGCCCGTCAACTGTTTTTTGAGGAATTTTTTGGTTTTTTATGACATACTGAGCTGTTCATACAGCGGACGTCGCGTCTTTTTTCGTGTCAGCTCCATCAACCCGAGTCTGGTCAGATCGATCACCTCCGTCTTCACCGGATCTGCCTTTACAAAGGAGCGCATTGCCGCCAGTAGCTGCTCCTTATCTTCCGCTGATGCCATATCAATAAAATCAATAATAATTATTCCGGAAATATTTCGCAGGCGAAGCTGTGCGGCAATCTCTGCAGCAGCTTCAAGGTTTACCTGAAGATGCTGTTCTTCCGGCAGCTTTTTTTTCACATTCTTACTGCTGTTTACATCGATCACGGTCATCGCTTCCATAGGCTCGATCAAAAGATTGGCACCCGACTTTAACCAGATCTTTTTCTGAAACGCGCGTTCCAGCTGAACCTGAATGGAATATAATTTGTGCAGATCAAGCTGTTTGTCCTCATAAAAGCGCAGCTTTTCAGACAGCTTCATGGATGGATGCGTGTCTGCAAAGTCGGTTAATTCCTCATAGATACCGGCATCATCCGTCACGACCTCAGCGAGCGGCTCTAGCGGTTGATTCTGAAGGATCCGGATGTATTCAGGCGGTGCTTCATGTAGCACGGAATAGATCGTGCGATATGGTGCCTGTGAAATGATCATCTGCATCTGTTCCTGAAGCGACCGGATCTCCGACGTCAGTATGTCTGCGTCATCCTCCGCAAGATCTGCGGCGTTTGTGCGCACGATCACGCCAAACCGTTCATCATGAACGCTTCCTGCAAGCGCACGCAGGGCTTCGCGTTTCACCGGATCCAGCTTTGTGGAAACACCCAGCTGCTGTTCTCCGCTGGTCACAACACTGTAGATGCCTGCCAGTGACAGGTTGGTCGACACCTGCGGATCTTTTGTCTTTACAGCTTCACGCACGATCTGAACGAGCAGTTCATCTCCCTGGGAAAGCGGCTGTTTCTCCGTCACTCGCTTGACATAAACCGGCTGCTTTAAGTCTGAAAGTGGAAGAAAGCATTTTCTGCCCTTCTCGATCTCCACAAAGGCAGCACCGATGTTTTTTACGACCTGCGAAACACGTCCTACATAGATATTATTCAGTATCTGTGGCGGTGCATCCTCCGGGATACACTGTACCTCCAGCATCCGATGATCTTCGAACACCGCACAGACCAGCGGATTTTTTTCGCTGACAGTAACCCGGGTGATCACAAAACGGCGGCTCATGGGATGACCTCGCCCATGTCATTCAGAGAGCAAAAGCCCTCTGTGACGCTTCCGGTATATACATCATGACGATGCGTCTGAAAGGTAAAATCCTTCAGTTCAAGTCCAAGATATTTATAAAAATGTTCCAGTACAAGCTCCGGCTTGATGTTATCTGAACTTCCGGTAGATACCTTCAGGTAAAATGCCGGTTTTCCTTCAACCTGAACGACCTTGTAATCGTACACTAACTGCTTCAAGTCGATGATCTTTTCGGATTTTTTCGTCTGTTTGACAATCTCAAGTTTCTCAGGTTCTTCATAAAATGCATGAACAGCTTCACATAGTTCCTCGAAAGAACGATCGATCTCATAACCTTCCCGATAGGTCAGCGTATAGTCCGCGCAGGTAACGATGGACATTGCAGTCTTTGCGTTATCGGGAAGTCTGCGGTAATCCAGTACCGAAAAGCCCTTCACCATGGCATCATTGAGCGCTGCCACGGATTTTTCCGTGGAATCCGTGCTGTTTACTTCAATATCCAGATATTCTCCCTCGCTGGTGATGCCAACGCCGAGCGGCGCAGCAAAGGACATGATCTGGTGTGGGGAAAATCCGGTGGAATATGCAATGTCGATATCTGCCCGGCGCATGGCCTTCTGGAAGTAACGCATCGTATCCAGATGTCCGATAAACTTCATATTTCCGGACTTTGCAAATTTAATTCTGATCTTCAAAGCACACACCTCCTCCGTATTTTCTGGCACCGCAGCCGGAACAGTTCATGCGGCAGTTTGGTGTCACAGTTTCACCGCACGCACGCTGCCATTCACGCTGCAGAAACTCTTTCGTCACACCTGCGTCGATGAAATCCCACGGAAACAGCTCGTCCAGCTCCCGTGGGCGCAGGGTGTAAAAACTGATGTCAACACCGGTCTCGGCAAATGCCTCCAGCCATCTCTCATTGTCAAAGTACTCTGACCATGCATCAAACAGCGCACCCTTTTCATAGGCACGCTCAATTGCCGCCGAAACGCGCCGGTCTCCTCTGGCAAATACGCCTTCCAATACCGTGACATCTGCCTCGTGCCAGTTATAGCGGATACTCTTGCGGTTCAGCTGGTTTTTGACCGCTTCGTTGACAACCCTCGCTTTTCCGAGATATTCGTCAGCCGTACACATCGTTGCCCACTGCAACGGCGTAAAAGGCTTCGGCACAAAGAAGGATGTCGAGATCGTGATCTGGCACTTTCCGTTTCGCTTTTCCTTCGGGATCTCGTAGTAACGGACTGCGATATCGTTTGCAAGCTCTGCAATCGCCTGCATGTCTTCTGTCGTCTCTGTCGGTAAGCCAAGCATAAAGTACAGCTTGACCTTCTGCCAGCCGCCTTCAAATGCCTGTCCCGCACCCTCCAAAATAATGTCCTTTGTCAGACCCTTGTTGATCACATCGCGCATGCGTTGGGAACCTGCCTCCGGTGCGAACGTCAGACTGCTCTTTTTGATATCCTGAACCTTGCCCATCACGTCCAGAGAAAATGCATCAATGCGAAGGGAAGGAAGGGAAATATTCACTCCTTTCCCATGGAAGTTCTCGATCAGGAAACTGACCAGTTCTTCCAGCTTGGAGTAATCACTGGAGCTGAGGGAGCTTAAAGAGATCTCCTCATGTCCGGTACTCTTTAACATTTCATAGGCATATTTTTTCAGCTGCTCAACATCCTTTTCACGCGTCGGGCGGTAGATCATACCTGCCTGACAGAAACGACAGCCGCGGATGCAGCCTCTCTGGATCTCCAATACCACGCGATCCTGTGTCGCCTTGATAAACGGTACGAGCGGCTTTCTGGGATAAGGTGCAGAATCCATGTCCATTACAATCTGCTTTTCGACCTTCCCGGGAACATCCTCATATTTCGGTGTGAAGCTTGCAAGACACCCGTCAGTGCCATAGGAGACCTCATACATGGACGGTACATAGATACCGGGGATCTGTGCTGCCCTGCGTAAAAAATCAGCACGTTGCACCCCATCCTTTTTACACTGCTTGTATAGGGTAAATAACGCATCATAGCTGATCTCTCCCTCGCCGATATAAAACAGATCAAAGAATTCTGCGATCGGTTCCGGGTTGTAAGTGCACGGTCCCCCGCCGATCACGATCGGCATATCCTCTCCGCGATCGGCCGCATGTAACGGGATCTGTGAAAGGTCCAGAATCTGCAGAATATTTGTATAGCACATCTCATACTGGATCGTGATACCAAGAAAATCAAAGCTTTTAATCGGCTGCTGGCTTTCCAGCGCAAACAACGGAATCTGCTGTTCCTTCATGATCGCATGAAGATCCGGCCACGGGGAATAGACACGTTCGCAGTAAACATCCTCCCGACGGTTAAACATATCGTAAAGAATCTGGATACCGAGATGCGACATGCCGATCTCGTACACATCCGGAAAACACATGGCGAAGCGGATATCCACCGAAGCGGGATCTTTTTCTACCATGTTCAGCTCACCGCCGATATAGCGGGCCGGCTGATCGATCGTCAGTAATATCTCATCAGACAATGCTGGTCTGCTCATAAGTACCTCCAAAACGTTTAATTATTATCTGCAAGTAGCATCATAACATATTTTTCAAGATTTGTATAATCATCTTTTGCGGCAATTTTCGCAGCAATGTCAGAGGTGGAAAAATTGAGTATCTTGTGATCTGTCACATCTGCCAGAACAAACAACAGGAAGAGAAAAAGTCCAAGTACCAGCCGAAGGCTGAAGGTTCTCCCGAGTGCCGGTTCTTCATGCTCCGGTGCCGGGTGCGTCCAGTCTTCTTCCTGATCACGGAATGAGGCTCTGGCTCGTTCTACATACTCTTTTCTGGCATCAATCTGCTCATAGGTCATGATCTTTCTCCAATCAAAGTTTCTTTCTTCTTAGCACAATTTATGCAGATGCAGACAAACTATGTATTATTTTTCATTCAAACCCCCGCAGAATACAGCAAACAAAAAATGTGTACACGTTTTGTGGTCGTGCACACATTTCTCATTTTTATTTACGCTGTGCAAGCTCCTTTGTAATATCCTCCCATGTCACACCTGTCTCTACCATCATGGTCATCAGGTAATAAAGCAGGTCCGAAATCTCGTATTTGATATGTTCCGGGTTTGGATTTTTAGCGGCAATGACAACTTCCGTCGTCTCCTCACCCAGCTTCTTTAACATCTCATCGAGTCCCTTGTCAAACAATTCACTGATATAGGAGCCCTTCTTGGGGTTTGCCTTGCTGTTCATAATGGAATGATAGCTGTTTTCGAATACCTTGAGCGGGTTGTTCTCCACATATTCTTTCTTTACGATCTCATTGAAAAAGCAGGTCGGATTTCCGGTGTGGCAGGCAACACCCACCTGTGATACTTTTGCCAGTATGGTGTCATAATCACAGTCTGCGGTCAGAGATTTTACATATTGCAGATGACCGGAGGTCTCTCCCTTTGTCCATAGCTGTTTGCGGCTGCGGCTGTAATAGGTCATTTTACCGGAAGACAGCGTCTTGTAATATGCCTCCTCATTCATATAGGCGAGCATGAGCACTTCACCGGTCTGGTAATCCTGTACGATACAGGGCACCATTCCGTCTGAATTCTTTTTCAGCTCCGCCCACTGGATCTGCGGCTTAAAATTGTCCATCCACAATCCCGCCTCGCCGAGACTTGTCTTCAGCTGCATGATATCGGTCTGCGGATCGTTGAACAGCGGTCCACAGATGCCACGCGCATTTTCACGCTCCAAAAGCGCATAGATCTCAGCAAAATCAGAACCGTCATACAACACGACATAAGGAGTGTTAGAAAGATTGTCCACTGCGTCGAGTACGGAGTCCTCCATGACAAGTACCTCATGAAACAGCTCATTCATCTCCTCCTGATTTTTGAAAATAAAATCTACATTATGCACGGACACCAGAATACGGTCATTGCCATAACGGTCGGCAGCTTTTCGTGCCAGATCAATACATCCGCTCTTTGCAGCGTTCAGCATGATCTGCTTACAGCCGGCATAGATCAGTTTTTTTACATCCTCAAGCCTTCGAAGATTTCCTCCACCACAGGTAGGAATATCGATCATCCGATTCAATTCACGAATTGCCCGAAGATTCTTTTCATGTTCTTCATCATCATCTGACAGGTCAAATACAAATATTTTATCGATTCCACTGTCATTATAAAGCTTTGCATAAGTGCGAAGTTCTCCGATCGGAGTCAGATCCCGATTGTTTTTTACAGGTTTTCCGTCCTTGATATAGAGTGTCGCAACCAGAATTTTCTTGTCCATAATTATTATTGATACCTTCCTGAAAAACTTAATACTTAATCCTCAAACCGCACTCGGATGGAGTTTGCATGTGCAGTCAGCTGTTCACATTCTGCGAACTGCACAATGTCTTTGTAGATCGGCTCCAGCGCCTCTTTGGAATATGAGATAATGCTGGATTTCTTGATAAAATCATCCACGGACAGCGCAGAGAAAAACTTTGCGGTTCCGTTTGTGGGCAGCACGTGGTTCGGACCTGCAAAGTAGTCGCCGAGCGGCTCACTGCTGTAGGTGCCGAGGAAGATCGCGCCCGCATTGCGAATTTTTGTCATGACGGTGAACGGATCCTTCATGACAATCTCCAAATGCTCGGAGGCAATGTCATTCGCCGTTTCAATGGCCTCCTCCTCGCCGGAAGCAACTAAAATATATCCGTAATTATCCAGAGATTTCTGAATGATCTCCTTTCGGCTCAGCTGTGCCACAAATTTGTCTACTTCCACGGATACCTGCTCTGCCAGTTCCCGGCTGGTTGTCACAAGGATTGCAGATGCCATCTCGTCATGCTCTGCCTGCGAAAGCAGATCGGCGGCAACAAAACGAGGATTTGCACTCTCGTCCGCCAGCACAAGAATCTCACTCGGTCCGGCAATAGAATCAATGCTCACATGTCCGAAAACAGCTTTTTTTGCGAGTGCCACATAGATATTTCCGGGGCCGACGATCTTGTCAACCTTCGGAACGCTCTCCGTGCCGAAGGCCAGCGCTGCGATCGCCTGTGCGCCGCCGACCTTATAGATTTTGTCAACACCTGCCTCCGTCGCTGCCACAAGTGTGGAAGCACAGATCTTACCATCCTTTCCGGGTGGGGTTGTCATGATGATCTCATCAACGCCTGCAACCTTTGCCGGCATCACGTTCATCAGTACAGAGGACGGATACACTGCTTTTCCGCCCGGTACATACACGCCAACACGCTTTAATGGTGTAACCTTCTGACCAAGGATGATTCCATTGTCTTTGGAATCGAACCAGCTGTACTGGCGTTGTTTTTCATGATACTCACGGATATTGACAAGTGCCTTCCGGATCACGTCCAGCAGAGTCGGATCTACGACAGCATATGCTTCCTCGATTTCTTCCTTTGTCACGATAATATTGTCTGCATTGATGTCTGCACCGTCAAACTGTCTCGTATAGGAAAAAATTGCCTCATCGCCCTTTTCGCGCACGGTATCGATGATCGCCGCCACACGATCCTCATACTCGCCGTAACTGTTGGGGCTCCGTTTTAATAGATCCTCTAAAATATTGCTTTTTGTTTCTTTGCTCAACTGTAAAATACGCATGTTAGTTCTCCTTATGTATAACCTGTTTTAAATCAGTGATCAGCTTTGTGATCCGCTCATTTTCCATCTTCATACTTACCGGGTTTACGATCATCCTTGCGGACAGCGGACATACCTCTTCGAGTACCTGAAGTCCGTTTTCACGCAGCGTGGAACCGGTCTCTACAATGTCCACTATCACTTCTGAAAGCCCAACGATCGGTGCCAGCTCGATGGAGCCGTTAAGCTTGATGATCTCCACCGTCTGCTGCTTTTTATTATAAAAATGATTTTTGGCAATGCGCGGATATTTGGATGCCACGCGGATCTGTTCATGGTGTAAAAGAAGTTCCTTCGCGCTCTCCGGCCCGCATACACACATACGGCACTTTCCGAAACCCAGATCGAGCACCTCATAAATATTGCGCCCTTCCTCTAAGATCGTATCCTCGCCCACAACACCGATATCCGCGGCTCCGTACTCCACATAGGTAGGCACATCGGGGCCCTTCGCCAGAAAGAAACGCAGCTTCAGCTCCTCGTTCACAAAGATGAGCTTTCGCGTCTCTTTATCCTTCATCTCCTCGCAGGTGATTCCGATCTCCTCAAACAATTTTAAGGTCTGGTTCGCCAGTCTGCCCTTGCCGAGCGCAAAGGTCAGATAGCGTTCACTGTTCTTGTTTTCCATTCTATTTTCAGTCTCCAATCGTTAATTTACGTTCATGAACACAGTTGCTTTCATACCAGCCATGTAATGCGCGCGATTCGGTTCTCCGCTGCGTATTCTTCATAAGCATCACGTCCCCTTTGCTCATCAAAACGGATCAGCTCTGCCCGGCCTCCTGCACCGCGTGCTTTGCGTGCCAGTATGACTGCATCCTCATGATGCGAGGCACTGTATACGATCAACTGGGTATGATGCGTGATCGGCACCTCAATCTTTTGTCTGGTGATCGCTTCTAACAGCTGATCGATCACAACGACAAAACCGATGGCTGCGGCATTTTTTCCAAACATCGGAAGCAGCTCATCATAGCGCCCGCCCTTTACAATCGGTTCACCGGTGCCAAAGGTGTAGCCTGCCAACAAAATTCCGGTGTAATAATGGTAGTCGCTCACCATCCCCGGTTCAAACGAAATATAACTGTCAATGCCATAGATCAAAAGCATCTGCTGCAGCTGCTCTAAACGCTCCAGAGCCGTGTATACAGTCTCATATTTTTTTGACGTCTGCTTAAACTGCTCCAATTCTTCGCCGGATGTGTACATACAGCGCAAAATGCCAAAACATCCTCTCAGATCCTCCGGAAGATCACGGCTTCCGACAAATTCCTCCACACCGTAAAAATTCTTATTCGAGAGCAGTCCGTGAAGCTCATCGATTTCCTCTTCCGAAAAACCCGCTGCCTCCACAAGTCCCTTGAAAATGCCGGCATGACCGACACTGATCTGAAACTCTTTTAATCCTGCCGCCTGAAGGCAATCCACGATCATGGACAACATCTCTGCATCTGCGTCCACAGTGTTTTCGCCCATCAACTCCGCGCCGAGCTGGGTACACTCCTTCATCCGTCCGCGCAGGCTGTGATGATTGATAAACGTATTGCCCTTGTAGCAGAAACGCAAAGGCATCTCTTTATCCATAAAATACTTAGCTGCAGATCGTGCGATAGACGGCGTGATATCCGGACGTAATACGAGGGTATTGCCCTCGCGGTCAAAAAATTTATACAGATCCTTCGAAGGTGTTGTACCGACCTCTTTCCCGAAAATATCAAAAAATTCAAAGGATGGGGTTTCTATCGGATGATAACCGTAGCCTGTCAGAACAGAAAACAGCTTCTGTTCCAGATACAGCTTTCGCTCACACTCCATACCGTAAATATCCCGAACCCCCTCCGGTGTATGTAAACTCTGTTTCATATTCCCTCCATATGACAACTGTCTATTGTGTACAGCAACTGCGACCGTCTATCTCTTGCTTTATTGTGGTAACGTGATAATTCGGTAGCACGCTGAACCTTTCTGATTATACGTGATTCCATGTAAAAAGTCAACCTCGCGCATCCAGATCAATCTGTAACGGTTGCAGATACGGCACAAACGCACCGCCTTTTCCCATGGAAAAGAAAAATTCCTCACTTAGTTCCTCAAAACGAAAGCTCTTTCTTCCTCCGTCTTCCATACGCTGCCAGAAAACAAGCAGCTGGCGCAATGTCAGATAATAAAAGATATCCCGCTCAGTATAATGAATGAGAAAGAAAGCAACCCCCTGCTGCTCTTCAAACCGCTTCATAAATTCCACCTGATGTTCATGGATGTTTTGAAGTGGGAATGTGTCGGTGTGACATTCCTTTGCATCAAAACAGACAGGGATACCCTGTACGACACCGATGTAATCGACCGTACTTTTCTGATCAAAATACGCCAGTGTGATATGTCTGGTATTTTTATCAATATTGATCGGAGTGATCGGGGTCGGAACCTTCTGGATCAGTGCAAGCGAATTTGCTGCGTACGCTTCATTGGTGCGGTTTACCAGTTCTTCCAGAGCGGATCCGCGAAGCCCTCTTGAATTCCATGTTGCCATGATGATCATCCTTTCACCGGCTGTTTTGGTGTCCGGCTGCGAAGCCAGGAAAGCGCCGACTCAAAATCGCCGGGCAGGTCCGCAACCACCTCGCTACCGTCAGAAAATTGTACCCGGTAAGCATGTAACAGTTGACGATTCACGCCCGCTTTGTTTTCAAAAATCCGGTTCTGGCGCATATCACCGTATTTCGGATCTCCGATGACCGGATGACCAAGCGATGCCAGATGTGCTCGGATCTGATGGGAACGCCCGGTGATCAGATGAACCTCCAGCAAGGTGTAATCGCCAAAACGCTCCACCGGATCGTATTCCGTCTCAATATATTTGCGGTTGGGGGCACCGTTTTTAAAAATGGAAACGGCATTTTCGCGCTCATCCTTGAGCAGATATCCCTTTTGCAGTTTTTTCTCCGGAATATCCCCCTTTACCAGACAGCGGTAATACTTTGCCATGGAACGGCTTTTCAGTTCGGCTGAGAGATGCTGCAGACCGCGCAGTGTCTTGCCTGCCAGAAGCAGTCCGGAGGTATTGCGGTCCAGACGATTGCAAATGGAAGGCCGGAATGTGTGCAGATCCTCTTCCGTCAGCGCCTTTGATTCAAGAAGATAAGCGATCATATGCTCATTTGCCGAAATATCGGACTCTTTTGCCTTTTGTGAGAGCATGCCAGCCGGTTTGTTCATGACCAGCACATCGTCGTCCTCATAGACAACGGAAAATGCCGGCTGAATGGGCACACGCTTTAACTCTTCAATCGTATCTCCCGTGCTCCTTGAAAACTTGTCAAATGTCTCATCAGACAGGAAACAGACGACCTCATCTCCTACGGATAAATGCTCTGCGCCGGTGGCTTTCTGTGCATTTAAAACTATATTCTTTTTGCGGAGCATTTTATAAATGAAACTGCCCGGTGCATCCGGCAGGAGCTTTCTCAGATATTTATCCAGCCGTTGTCCGGCTTCATTTTCCCTGATCGTAAATGCCTTCATATATTTTACTCACCCTGCTTGTGATTGTTCAGAACAGTTACCTCTGTTTCTTCTTTTTGTGTACGTTTCGGATGGTCTTCTTTTTTGCCGGTCTGACTGCCTTTTCAGTGCGGTCTGTTCGCGCACCCTGCCCATCCGAATGGTATTTGCCCTGACCATGCAACGCACCGGCTCCGTTTCTCGGACGGATCAGGCAGTTCGGTCCAAAACCGATCAGATCTGTTCTGCCTGCACGCAACAGAGCTTCCTTCACCAACTCGTAGTTTTTCGGATTGCGGTACTGCATGAGTGCACGCTGCATTGCCTTTTCATGGGGATTGGTTGCCGTATACACCGGTGTCATATCGCGCGGATCAAGTCCTGTATAATACATGCATGTCGATATGGTGGACGGTGTCGGATAAAAATCCTGTACCTGCTCCGGCATGTAATGGATATCACGCAGATACTCAGCCAGTTCAATCGCTTCGGTAAGCGTGGCACCCGGATGCGAGGACATGAGATACGGCACAAGGTATTGCTTTTTTCCCAGCTTTTCGTTCATGCGTTGATAGCGTTCTACAAATCTCTTATAAACCTCCGGTGCCGGCTTCCCAAGCTTGTCCAGCACTTTTTTTGAAATGTGCTCCGGAGCGACTTTCAGCTGGCCGCTGACATGATATTCGCACAATTCACGCAGGAAAGCGTCATCCTTATCTGCCAGCACATAGTCAAACCGGATGCCGGAGCGGATAAACACTTTTTTGACACCCGGAAGCTCGCGCAGCTTACGCAACAGCTGAATGTAGTCGGTGTGGTCTGCCTCAAGATTTTTGCATGGCTCCGGAAACAGACACTGTCTGTTCGGGCAGACACCCTTTGTCAGCTGTTTTTTGCAGGACGGATGCCTGAAATTTGCAGTTGGTCCGCCGACATCGTGAATATATCCCTTAAAATCCGGCTCATAGGTAAGCTTTTTTGCCTCCTCGACGATTGACGCATGACTCCGCGTCTGAACCGTGCGCCCCTGATGAAATGTAAGCGCACAGAAATTGCAGCCCCCGAAGCAGCCGCGGTTGCTGATCAGCGAAAATTTCACCTCACGGATTGCCGGGATGCCGCCTGCAGCCTCATACATCGGATGATAGGTACGCATATACGGCAAGGCGTAGACACGGTCCATCTCCTCCTGAGTCAGGGGCTTTGCAGGTCGATTCTGCACGACAAACAGTTTTTCATCGTAGGTCTCATAGAGTATGTCCGCCACAAAATGATCGGTGTTGCAATACTGGATGTAAAAACTTCGGGCATATGCCTCCTTTGAGGCACGCACCTCCTCAAAGCCCGGTAATGCCTTCGCATGATTTTGTTCTAACAGTGCACGGTCTCTGGTCTTGTATACGGTCCCGTCGATAAATGTGATATCGGCTACAGCAATTCCGCTGTCCAGTGCATCTGCGATCTCAATGATACTATGCTCTCCCATTCCGTAGGAGATCAGATCAGCCCCCGAATCCAGAAGAATCGAGCGGCGCACCTTGTTAGACCAATAATCATAATGTGCGAGTCTGCGCAGGCTCGCCTCGATACCGCCGATGATGATCGGTGTATGCTTATACGTACGTCGGATGAGGTTTCCGTATACAACAACTGCATAATCCGGACGTCTTCCCATCTCACCACCGGGCGTGTAGGCATCCGTTTCACGGCGCTTTTTAGACACCGAATAGTGATTGACCATGGAATCCATATTACCGCCGGATACTAAAAATCCAAGTCTCGGCTCACCGAATACCTGTATGCTTTTTTCGTCTTTCCAGTCGGGCTGCGGAATGATGCCGACTGTATATCCGTGTGACTCCAAAAGCCGGCTGATGATCGCCGGACCAAAGGATGGATGGTCGACATAGGCATCTCCGATCACATACACGAAATCAAGCTGTCCCCAGCCTCTTTTCTCACAGTCCTCTCTAGTAACAGGTAAAAAATCGTGTATCATAAAATTCCTCACTCAAATGTAACTGTTCGCAGTTACTCAACACTTTATTTTATCACGGTCGGGACGATTTTACAACTGCGGGCTGCTACGATTGCATACCTTGCTGTCTGTTCAGCCGCTCATAGCTCTCATCCAGCACCTGCTCATAGGAATCAATGTAGTAGTGGGCAAGTGCGCGCTTTTCAGCCTCCTGGGCACGCGAATATTCATCGGACACGGCACACACCTTCATGCCGGCAGAAAGTCCGGCGCGGATACCCTGCGGAATATCCTCGAATACCAGGCAGTCTGCGGGTTCGACACCGATCTTCTCCGCCACGGCGAGAAACACATCCGGTGCGGGCTTTCCACGTTTCACTTCATTGGCTGTCAGCACACCATCCATGTAATCATAAAAACCGTGTGCATTAGCGACGGCGTCCAGAAGAATGCGCGCGTTGCTGGTAGCGATCCCCATACGGATCCCGCGCACTTTCATCTCATCCAGGAAGTGCATAAGCCCGGGTTTTATCGGCACTTCATGCTGATATTTGTCGATCGCCATCTGCACCCAGATATCCATCAGTTCCTCCACGGTCTCCTGTAAAGGATATGTTCGCACAAAATACTCTGCGGTCTCCCGAAAACTCATCCCCTCGATCGCAAGCTCAAGATCATCTGTCATTTCAAGACTGTGTTCTGCCATAAACTCATTGTCAATCCCACGCCACATCCACATAGAATCAACCATTGTACCATCCAGATCAAAAATAATTCCTTTGATTCCCTCCAGCATTACCATTTATCCTCTCTGTCGTAAATAGTTAATTTCTTCCTCCGTCAGTACCCGGTACTCTCCGGGCTCAAGCTGTTCGTCCAACGCCAGTGCACCCATGGAAATACGCTTTAGCTCCAGCACGGGTTTGCCCACCGCTTCAAACATCCGCTTGATCTGATGAAATTTACCCTCACAGATCGTGATCTGAACATGAGAGATCACATTCGCCTTTAAAATAACAAGTTCAGCAGGTTTTGTGGGCTTCTTTTCCCCGATGTCCATGCCTTCGGCAAACCGTTCCACATCTGCTGCTGTCACGATCCCGTCAACCTTTGCCTCATAGGTCTTCGGAATATGTTTCGAAGGACTCAATAATTCATGAGCCAACATTCCGTCATTCGTGATAAGAAGTAATCCTTCCGTATCAAGATCAAGCCTTCCAACCGGAAACAGATCCTTTCGTTTATGATCCGTAATATAGTCCAATACCGTCGGATAGCGGTTATCCTCGGTGGCAGATACACAGCCCTTTGGTTTATTCAGCATAAAATATTCAAATGCAGCATAAGTGACAAGCTCATGATCCACCATGACATCGGTTTGTTCCGGATCAAATTTCTCGTCCGCATTTTTACAAATATGACCAGCCAGTTGAACCTTACCCGCACGGATCAGCTTTTTCACCTCGCTGCGCGTACCAACCTGCATGTCTGCCAGGTATTTATCTAATCTGATCAAACTCATCTTCATTCCTTTCTCAAAACAGGATATTGTCCGCCTACACACTCATCCGGTCGATCATTCTAATAATCCATGACAAGCGTCTCCAGCGGCAAAAGAAACGGATACGGATTCACCGCCGTTTCCACGCCTTGTTCATCATTATAATAGATGCCGACATGTAAATGTACCGGAAAATTTCCGACGGTTCCCTCAATATTACTGTAACCACTGTCACCGGCAAAACCTAAAAGCTGTCCTGCCACGACCGGTGTCCCGGGTTCCACACCCTCTGCATAGTCGTATAAATGCGCGTAATAATAATAAATACCGCCCATGCTCCGGATACCGAGCCGGTAACCGCCCTTGGGCAGCCACCCTTTTTTCTCCACAAAACCGTCCGTCATGGACAGCACCGGAAACAATCCGCGCTCATCCGGGTAAAGCATGATATCTGTCCCCTCATGCCCGCGCTCACCCCCGAATGTGCGCTCCGACATCCAGGAATCTTCAAATGCTGCCGCATACTCCGGATGTACAGACGACTGCGGAATCGGAAACAACTTCAGTTCCTCAAGAATGACAGCAGCAATCTCCGCCGGCGGTACACCATTATTTTCCTGCAGCTTTTCCTGTTCGTCCCATGTAGAGCTGTCATTCTCACCCGCATCATCTGCGGATGACGACGAAACTGCGATCATGCGCAGCTTATCCATCCCGATCACGTCCAGCGATGCCAGCACGATCAGTAACAGAAATAGCCACATTCTTTTTTTCATATTTCATACCTGCCTGACATAGTTTTTAGTAATATGAGAAAACGAATCCCAAACCGGTATGTTACAAAAAAATACATATTTTCTTATATGCTTGCCATGTTTCTCTTATTCCTGCTGAGCGAACCGATGGTTGCCGCAAAAGGTGCGCGTTTTGGTCTGATGCTATGGGCAAACCGCCTGCTTCCGAGCCTTCTTCCATTCATGATCTTCACACAGATACTCATAAGAAGCGGCTATCTGGACGCCATCACGAAAAAACTGCACATCACCTATCCGTATTTTGTGCTGTTCGCCGGAACATTGTTTGGCTTTCCGATGGGCTGTAAGCTGACGATGGATCTGTATGAGCGTGGGAATCTTACTATGGAGGAGGCATCATGCCTGTTTATTATCTCCAATCAGATGAGTCCGGCGTTCGTCGGCGGCTATATCCTTTCGGAAACACTCTGTACACCTCAGTTGATCCCGGTTACCTATCTGATCCTTTACGCACCCTCCGTCTGCTATGGTCTCCTGAGGCTACGGCATCTGTCAGGCAATAAGCAGATATCTCCAAAAAATACCCCTGAAGCCAAAAAATCGACATCAGGACTGCAAATGAACGTTACAATCCTTGATGCCGGTATTATGAACAGTTTTGAAACCATGCTGAAACTTGGCGGCTATGTCATGCTCTTTTCCATCTTTACATATATGTGCAGACATTTTCTGTCTGCATTTCCGGCACTTTGCACGTTGATTGCCGGATTGCTGGAAGTGACGGGTGCCGTCAGTGCCATCAATGATTTTTTTGCAGATGCACGTTTGAAATATATCGCAATTCTCGCAGCTACCGCCTTTGGCGGGTGTTCCGGGATCGCTCAGACCTCATCGCTCCTACGGACGAACCAAAAAACGTCCTCACTCTCAATTACAGCCTACATACGCGGGCGTCTGATTGTGGCAGGTATCACGGCTTTCTTAGCGACACTCCTATATCCGCTCCTGTAAACTTCCTTCTATTCGCTGAAGTTTGCATCGGTAGCAGAAATCTGTGCTGCCTCCGGTTCTTCCTTTGTGCTTACCGGCTCCTCTGTTGCAAGCTCAGGCTCTGTCTGAGGCATCAGTTCTGCACGGTTCGCTAAAACGATCTGCAGGGAATTGTTCAATCCTGCGATCAGGTTTTCATAGCGGGCCTTTGAGCCCTCAATTGCTCCTGACAGGATTGCCTCCAGATTTTTTAAGAGCTCATCGGTGTAACCGATCGCTCCGAAACGAATGTTGTTTGCATCATTTGTCGCCTTGTCCAGAATCTCCTGTGCCTGTTTGGTCGCAATCATGACAACCTCATTTGCCTGTGCATACGCCTGCTGCATGATCTGGTGCTCGCTGACCAGTTCAGAGTGTGTTACCTCTGCCTGCGCGATGATCGCATCCGCCTTTGCCTGGGCATCTGCCAGAATCGCCTCTTTATTGCTGATCATCTTCTGATAGCGCTTGATCTCCTCAGGGGTCCGCAGGCGAAGTTCTGTAAGCAGTTCCTCAATCTGATCTTTATTGACAATGATTTTATTGGAAGAGAATGCCTGCGGCTTGCAGGTATCTATGTACTGTTCCAATTCCTCGATGGTCTGCTCAATTTTACTGTTCATGATGATGCTCTCCTTTTTCTTTGCCATATTTTTGATAAATACGGTCAATCAGCTGTGGCGGAACAAAATGTGAAATATCTCCGCCGTAAGCCGCAAATTCCTTCACGATGGTAGAACTCAGATAGGAATACTGCAGGCTTGTCGTGAGGAAGATTGTCTCAATCTCCTCATACTCCACGTGATTGGTCTGTGCGATCTGAAGTTCATATTCAAAATCCGTCACTGCCCGCAACCCTCGAATAATAATCGTTGCCTGAATCTTCCGGGCAAAATCCACCAGAAGTCCGTCAAACGAAACGATATGGACATTCGGCAGATCATTGGTCATCTCTTCTAACATACTAACACGTTCCTCGGCAGAAAACAATGAGTTTTTTGCACTGTTATTCAGTACGCCCACATATAGTTCGTCAACAATATTGGCGGATCTGCGGATAATATCCATATGACCGTTTGTGACAGGATCAAAGCTTCCGGGATAAATTGCTCTTTTCATAATAGCCTCACCTTTTTTATGCGTCTGTTCCCTCAGATTTCAGAGTCAGAAACACATGCTTATTCGTCTTGTATATCTTTTCCTTCTGAAGCGTATAGCCCAGCTCGTTTACATAAGAAAAATCCGTATGTTCATCTGCCTCCACAATGATGCCTGCGCCATCTTTGACAATTGCGGAATGTGCCAGATACTCAAGGATCTCCGCTTCCAGACTCTGATTGTAAGGCGGATCCATGAAAATAAGGTCAAAACGGTATTTGCCCTCAAGCGTGCGCAATGCACTCATGCAATCCGTATTCATCAGCATACACTGACCCGCAAGCTTTGTGAATTCCATGTTCTCTTTGATCACTTCACATGCTTTCCGGTTATTGTCCACAAACACACAGTATGCGCTTCCTCTGCTGACCGCTTCCAGTCCGATCTGTCCGCTTCCGGCAAACAGATCCAGAAAATATGCACCCTCTAATTCCGGGGCAAGCATATTAAACAGCGTTTCCTTGATCCGGTCGGTTGTCGGTCTTGTATCTTTTCCCGGCAGCGTCCGAAGCGGAAGACGTCTCGCCTTTCCTGCAATAATTCTCATAGTTATTACCCCGCTATTTTCAAATAGTTTCAATCATTCTGACACACGTGTTTCGCTCGATTGGTTAAGCATTCTCAAGCATCGATTTCAACAGCATCAACGCTGCCCGCACCGACTGTGTGCGGACCTGCACACGATCACCGTCAAACATGTGCTTTTCCACACGGACAGTTCCTTTGCAAAAGCATCCTAGATACACCAGTCCAACCGGTTTTTCGGCAGTTCCGCCATCCGGTCCTGCGATGCCGGTTGCTGCGATCGCGACCTGGGCACCGGCAGCTTTTGCCGCGCCCTCTGCCATCTCTTTCGCCGTCTGTTCGCTGACAGCGCCATAGTTCACGAGTGTCTCATGCGAAACACCTAACAGCTTTTCCTTCGCCTCATTGGAATAAGTCACATATCCTTCGCCGAACCATTCGGAAATACCCGGAACGTTGACCAGCGTACCCGCGATCAAACCGCCTGTACAGGATTCCGCAGTTGTCACATGCAGTTTTTTTTGTTCCAAAAGCCTTGCAACATTAAACTCGTATCCGATACCGTCTCTCATGATCGCCATTTATTTCTGCTCCTTTAAGACATCCTTGTTTTTGATCAGATAGTCACACAGGGAAACGATCGTCAGGATCAGTGCCACCCATGTCAGAACTACACCGAGGATCTCAAAAAATCTTCCCGGAAAGTTCAGGATCAAAACAATGATCATCAGCATCTGGAAGGTTGTCTTAAATTTTCCCCAATAACTCGCAGCGATCACAACACCGTTGTCTGATGCAACCAGACGGAAACCGCTGATAATAAACTCACGGCTGATGATCACGATCACCATCCATGCTGCAAGCTGCCCGGTTGCCACCAGACAGATCATTGCGGAACATACGAGCAGTTTATCAGCAAGCGGGTCCATAAATTTGCCGAAATTTGTCACCAGATTGTATTTTCTTGCAATTTTTCCGTCTGCCAGATCGGTCAGACTTGCGATGATAAAGATCGCCACTGCAATGTAGTTGCTGTAGGGAACAACCGGTACAAGCATAAAAAACACAAAAAACGGAATCAAAAATACACGTAAAATCGTTAATTTGTTTGGTAAATTCATCTTCATATGATTTCCCCCATCAGATCATAATCTAAGGCTCCGGTCACCCGTACCTTTACAAAATCACCGGACATCAGCTCCTCGTCCGTGTGTATAAAAATATAGCCGTCCACGCCTGGCGCATCCTTGTACGTGCGCGCTACATAAGCATTCTCATCGGCTACTTTTCCCTCGACAAACGCCCATAGCTCCCGGCCTTTCATTGCCTCATTCACATCAAAGGAGATCTCCTGCTGGAGCTCCATGACTTCGTCACGCCACGTGAGCTTTGTCTCTTCATCCAGCTGCCCTCCGAATTCAGCTGCCGGTGTATTTTCCTCCGGAGAATAAGGAAATGCGCCCAGACGATCAAACTCTGCCCAGTTTATAAATTCCAGCAATTCCTCGTGGGCTTCCTCTGTTTCACCCGGAAAGCCGCAGATCAGTGTTGTGCGGAGGCAGATATCCGGGATCTCGCGACGCAAAAGCTCAATTTTATCCGCCAGCTCTGCTCCTGTTGTCCGCCTGCCCATGCGCTTTAAAATGTCGTCATTGATGTGCTGGATCGGCATATCCAGATAGTGAACGACCTTGTCGTTTCGTTTGATCGAGGCGATCAGTTTTTCATCGATCTCCTCCGGATAGCAGTACATAATACGGATCCAGTACAGACCATCGATCCTGTTCAGTTCGTCCAACAGGCGATAAAGCGATTTTTCTCCGTAAAGATCTTTTCCGTAAACAGTCGTCTCCTGAGCCACAAGGATCAGTTCCCGCACGCCCTGCGCTGCCAGTTCCTTTGCCTGCCCGATCAGTTCTTCCATCGGAACACTGCGGTAAGCCCCACGGATGGAGGGGATAATGCAATAGGTACAGTGCTTATCACATCCTTCCGCTATTTTGAGATATGCGTAATGTCCGCCGGTCGTCACGAGACGCTTTTTGTCGTGCATATCCGGCAAACCTTCAAGCGCATGGTAGTTTTTGTAAATACTGCCCTTCAGGCTGTTTTCCACAGCCTCGACGATGGCATCATAAGCGTTCGTGCCGATCACCGCATCCACCTCAGGGATCTCATCCAGCACTTCATCCTGATAGCGCTGTGCCAGACATCCGGTGACGATGAGTGATTTCAATTTCCCGGTCTGCTTCAAGTTTGCCATAGTAAGGATCGTCTGGATACTCTCCTCCTTCGCATCACCGATAAAACAGCAGGAATTGACGACGATGACATCTGCATCATTTTCATCGTCCGTGATCGTGTACCCGGCAGCACTCAACATTCCGATCATATACTCGGAATCTACCAGATTTTTGTCACAGCCGAGTGATATAAATAAAATATTCATGCATACTCCTGTATTTATAAAGGAAAAAGCCGAAACTGTGCTGCTCCGGCTCCCCACACTTAATTATTCTTCTGCCTGTGTCACAGCAGGCTCTTCTTCGCCAGGATCTGCTGCAGAATTTTCGACAGCCGCATCCGCCGGTTCAACATCTGCGTCCTCATCCTCGCCAAGAATCTTTACCTTTCCCTCATACAGCTCCTGAACAGCGGTTGAAAGCGGTTTTTTACCATTTGCATGTGCAACCAGCGGCTCATCGCCGGCGATCAGCTGGCGCGCACGCTTTGCAGCGGCAATAACGATTGAATAACGGCTGTTGACAACCGGCTCCTCGCCTACCTCGGTAGTATTATTTACGACTTTCATCAGTTCTACATAAGACGGATGGATCATGATTGTTCTCCTTTCGCATACTCTGCTAATTCTTTTTTCATTTCATTTATAAATAATTGGCTTCTGGATATCTTTGTGTGTTCATCCTGTAAAATGGAATGAACCTGTTCTACGCACGCCTCCAATTCGTCATTGACGATCAGATAATCGTATGCCTCTATTCCATTGCACTCCTCACCGGCGCGGCATAATCGTTCGCGTACGACTTCCGGAGTCTCTGTTCCCCGCTCTGTAAGGCGGCGCTTCAGCTCTTCGAAATTGGGCGGCGTCACGAACATCAAAACGGTATCCGGATATTTTTCTTTGATCTTTAATGCACCCTGTATCTCGATCTCCAGAATGACATCCTTTCCCAGCGAAAGCTGCTCCTGCACATATGCCTTCGGTGTGCCATAATAATTATTCACATACCGCGCATACTCCAACAGCTCATCCTTCTCGATCATCTCCTCAAAACGTGCAACCGTTTTAAAAAAATATTCGCGGCCCTCCATTTCTCCGGGACGTGGAGATCGTGTGGTAGCTGAGATAGACAGTGCATAATTATCAGGATATTTCTCTAACAGACGCTTCATGATCGTACCTTTGCCGGAGCCGGAAAAACCGGATACAACGGTTAAAATACCTGTTTGAGTTCCCATTTTATTCCTCCTCTGTACCCATGACGTCAGTCTTTTTCATTCTGCCCGAGAGTGTATCCGGAAGCAGTGCCGACAGAATCACACGGTCATTTTCCGTAAAGATCACAGCCCGTGTACGACGCCCCTGTGTGGCATCGATCAGACGTGATTCTTCCTTCGCTTTTTGTACCATGCGCTTTGCAGGCGCAGAATCCGGTGTGATCATCGCTATGATCTTGTCTGCATTGACAATATTGCCAAAGCCGATGTTCATAAAATTACTCAATGTTCTGTATCTGCTCCCTTACTTTTTCAATGTCAGTCTTCAGATTGATGCCGGTATCAGAAATGGACAGATCGTTGGACTTTGAAAGGATCGTATTTGCCTCCCGGTTCATCTCCTGCGCGATGAAATCCAACTTGCGTCCCACGCTTCCTCCGGCGATCAGTACGTCTTTCATGCCCTTGATATGGCTGCGCAGACGCACCATTTCCTCATCCACACAGATCTTGTCTGCAAACAGTGTCACCTCTGTGGCAATGCGGCTCTCATCAATCTGCGCATCCCCCAAGAGATCCTGAATCTTCGCCTGCAGCTTACTGCGATACTCAGCAATGATCTCCGGCGAGCGCTTTTCAATGTAGTCCACATACACGTTCATCTGTGTGAGCTTGTCGATCAGATCATTTTTCAGGTGCTCACCCTCGACAATGCGTGCCTCCACAAACTTCTCGCAGGCTCCGCGCACCGCCTTTTCCAGAACCGACCACAGTTCTTTCTCGTCGGTATCTTCCTCCTCCATCACAAAGACTTCCGGATAGCGGGAAAGCGTGCTGACCCGGATATCATTCTCCAGATCAAAGGTCGCAGCCATCTGTTTCAGGTAATCCAGATACTGTCCGGCGAGCTGCTCGTTGTATTTGAGCGCATAGCCTGTCTCTGAAAGATCCTCATAAGAAACAAACACATCCACCTTTCCGCGCTCCATGTACTCTTTTAACACGCTGCGGATCGAGCTTTCAAAAATACTGAGTTTTTTCGGCATCTTGACGCTGACATCCAAATAGCGGTGATTGACTGCTTTGATCTCAACAGTCATCTTCCACTGCTCATCCGTAACCTCGCATCTTCCGAAGCCGGTCATGCTTTTTACCATAAAATCCTCCAATACCCATGACGAATCACCATCCCCATGGCAAATCATAGTTGTATGCATCACCCGTTTCTCCTGTTTGGGTATGCATAGTCACGGTTATTATAAGTCAAATATCGCCATTCGTCAAATGTTAATTACTATTGACTTCCGGCAGCCACTTCCATTAAAATATCTCGAAAAGATGTATTGAGGAGGACAACCGCATGGCTTTTGACGGAATTGTCGTTGCAAATATCATAAAAGAACTGAAAGAAACCGTACTGGATGGGCGCATCAGCAAGATCGCGCAGCCCGAAAGCGACGCACTGCTGCTCACCATCAAGGGAAACAACGGGCAACACAGATTATCAATCTCGGCAAGTGCTTCCCTGCCTTTCGTCTATCTGACAGACACGAACAAACCCAGTCCGATGACTGCACCGAATTTCTGTATGTTGCTGCGCAAGTTTATCGCCAACGGCAGGATCACCGATATCACACAGCCGGGTTTAGAGCGCATCATCTGCTTTACGATCGAGCATCTGGACGAGCTCGGCGACTTGAGAAAAAAGCGGCTGATCGTCGAGCTGATGGGCAAACACAGCAATATTATTTTCTGTGATGAAAATGACCGGATCATTGACAGTATCAAGCATATTCCCGCCTCTGTCAGCTCCGTGCGTGAGGTACTGCCCGGCCGTGACTATTTTATTCCGAATACACAGGAAAAATGCGATCCGCTTACCGCGACACCGGATACAATCCTCGCCGACGCATGCAGCCGTTCCCTACCGCTGGCGAAGGCGCTCTACCTGACCTACACCGGTATCAGTCCCACCGTGGCAAACGAGGTATGCCACCGCGCCGGGCTGGACGCGGACGCGCATATGGACAGCCTTTCTGAGGATGAAAAGTTACATTTTGCCAACGAATTTTTCTGGCTGATCTCTGATATTAAAGAGGAAAAATTCATCCCCTGTATGATCAAAAAAGGCGCGGAACCGATTGAATTTTCAGCGATCAGTCTGCGCGAATACGGTGATTTTTCGGATTATACCATAGAGACCTATGACTCCATCTCCAATGTTTTGGAGCGCTTTTATGCAGACAAGGATGTCTACACGCGTATCCGCCAGAAATCCGTTGATCTGCGCCGCATTGTGAACACCGCACTGGAGCGTAATGTCAAAAAGCTCTCCCTGCAGCAGAAGCAACTGAAGGATACCGAAAAGCGCGATAAATACAAGGTATACGGCGAATTACTGCAGGCTTACGGCTACGGCGTTGAGGAAGGCGCGAAAAAGCTGGAAGCCCTCAACTACTATACCAATGAGATGATCACAATCCCGCTGGATGCACAGCTTTCCGCACAGGAGAACGCGCAGAAATATTTTGCAAAATACAACAAGCTCAAGCGCACCTGTGAGGCTCTGCAGCAGCTGACGGTGGAAGTACAGGATGAGATCACCTATTTGGAATCCGTGGCAAATTCCCTTGATATCGCTGTCACGGAGGAGGATCTGTCCGCGATCAAACTGGAGCTGACCGAGAGCGGCTTTATCAAAAAGCATGCGTCAAAAAAAGGCGCAAAGGCATCCAAAAGTAAACCCTTCCATTATCGCAGCAATGATGGTTTTGATATTTTTATTGGAAAAAACAATCTGCAGAACGAAGAGCTGACCTTCAAAGTCGCAAATGGCGGAGACTGGTGGTTCCATGCAAAGGGTATTCCGGGCTCTCACGTCATTGTAAAAACCGACGGCAAGGAATTGCCCGACCGGACCTTTGAGGAGGCAGCACGTCTTGCCGGACACTACTCCAAAGGTCGTGATGCCGAAAAGCTTGAGATTGATTATCTTCAACGAAAAAATGTAAAAAAACCGAACGGATCCGCGCCGGGCTTCGTCGTCTATTATACGAACTATTCCATGACCATACACCCGGATATTTCAGACATTCCATTTGTTGAATAAATTTAGAAAAACTAGAAAAACTTGTTACGTTTATTTTGATTTCCTCCTCATATACTATGTGTACCAACAGCAAACAAGCTGTTGATCATATACAAAAGCAAACGAACAACGGATTATTTACCAAGGAGGAAATTCAAAATGTCAAGTAAGAATACTACTTCTGTTCCTGAAGCAAAGGAAGCGATGAATCGTTTCAAGTATGAGGTTGCAAGCGAGCTGGGTGTGCCTTTAAAGGATGGCTACAACGGTGATCTGACTTCCAGACAGAACGGTTCTGTCGGCGGATATATGGTCAAGAAGATGATCGAGGCACAGGAGAAACAGATGGCAGGCAAATAAACACTGCCAATGAAAAAAGTACGCTCACTGCAGGATTCCTGCGGTGGGCGTACTTTTTTGCGCATATCACTCAACGTACAAGGGCGGGGATCATTTTCTTATGCTACAGACTGAGTGTCACATCGCCCTTCGCAAAGATCTCCTTCATTTTGATGCGCAGATTCTCGTGCTTTTCCTTCTGCAGCCCGGGATCCTCGGCAAGTATCCGTTTTACCTCGTCAGAGGCATGCTGAAGTACTTTTGCATCAGTATATATGTCTGCGATCATAAAACTCATGTCACCGGACTGACGGATACCAAAGAAATCTCCCGGTCCGCGCAGTTTCAGATCCTCTGATGCGATAAAAAATCCATCGTTTGACTTGTTCAATATTTCCAACCGTTCTTTTGCCCGGTCAGAATCCGAAGCATTCATCATAATACAGTAAGACTGTGCACTGCCACGCCCCACACGCCCGCGCAGCTGGTGGAGCTGTGCCAGACCAAACCGATCCGCGTTCTCGATCATCATAACCGTAGCATTCGGCACATTCACACCGACCTCGATGACTGTCGTAGACACAAGAACATCAATCTTTTGATCCTTAAAATCATCCATGATCTGATTTTTCTCAGTTGCTTTCATCTTTCCGTGCAGACAGGCAATGCGGATCTCAGGCGACAGGGATGCCCTTAACCGTTCCGTGTAATCCGTCACATTATTTGCATCAAAATTTTCCGATGCTTCCACCAGCGGACAGATAATATATACCTGATGTCCTTTTGCAATTTCCTTTTCCAGAAACGCATTGGCTTTTGAACGATAATCTTCACCAACCACACAGTTTTTGATCGGCAGTCTCGTCGCCGGCACTTCATCCATTACGGATATATCCATATCACCGTATAAGATGATCGCCAGTGTACGCGGGATCGGTGTAGCACTCATAACTAAAATATGGGGTGTCTGCCCCTTTTCGGCAAATGTCTCCCGCTGGCGCACACCAAAACGATGCTGTTCATCCGTGATGACCAGTGCCAGATTCTCATATTCGACCGCCTCCTGAATGAGCGCATGTGTACCAATGATCAGAGCATCCGTATGTGCGGCGATCCGTTCCCGCGCCTCACGCTTCTGCTTTGCGGTCATGGAACCGGTCAGAAGCACGATCGTCTTAACAATACCGAACCGTTCACAAAGTTCGAGAAAGGACTGCTCGTGCTGCTTTGCAAGCACCTCTGTGGGCGCCATGATCGCCGATTGATAACCGTTGTCGGAGGCATAGAGCATCGCGAGAAACGCAACGATCGTCTTTCCGCTTCCGACATCTCCCTGTATGAGGCGCTGCATGAGCACTTCGCCCCGCATGTCTGTTAAGACCTCGTCCAGTGTTCGTCGCTGCGCGACCGTCAGTGCATAGGGAAGCATTTTTATGTATCCCTCAATCGTCTCCGGAGCCGCAAAACAATGCGGGTTGCATTGTTTTTCCTCTCCGTTTTTCTGGAGCTGCATCGTCATGAGAAACAGGAAAAACTCATCGAATACCAGCCGTCTGCGCGCCCATGTGAGCGTGTCCATGGAGTCGGGAAAATGGATCTGGTCAAGTGCATAGTTATACTCCGCCAGCTCATATTTTTGACGGACATCCACAGGCAGCCAGTCAAAAAAACTGTCGCAAGAATCTAATGCATTGCGGATCGTTTTTGTCAAAAATTTGTTTGTTACACCGCGTGTCAGCCCATAGACCGGCTGCAATGTCTCCTCAACCGCCGCGTAATCCTCCGGTGCAAACAGCGCCGGCTGCTCCATGTGGAAGGTGCCGTTCTTGTCCGTCACTTTTCCGTAGAGAATGACGGTTTTTCCTTTTTTCAGCCCATTTGCAATATAGGGCAGACGAAACCAGATCGCCTCCAGCTTCGCTCCGGCACATTCGCTCTTTAAGACCGTGATCATCATGGCACGGGTGCGACGCATCACTGCCGGCTTTTCGATGCGGACGATCACAGCCGCCGTCGCGCCGGCGTGCAATTCATTGATTTCTGTTGCGCGGGGATATTTCACATAATCTCTGGGAAAATGAAGGAGTATATCACCAACGGTGTATACTCCCATATTTTGTAAAAGTCCTTCAGTTTTCTCCCCCACGCCCTTCACTTCCCGGATGGGTGCAGTCAGTTCCATACATCTTACTCCACAGATAAAATATAATAATAGATCGGCTGTCCGCCGTCATTCACTTCTACTTCAAGATCCTCATATTTTTCCTGAAGCTGATCGGCAAGACTCTGTGCATCCTCCTCGGATACATCTTCACCGTAATAAAGGCTGATGATACCACTCTCCTCATCAACAAGCTCATCTACCATCGCAAGCAGCGTCTCATTCAGATCGGCACCGACCGCCAGAATACCGTCGTCACCAATTCCCATATAATCGTTTTCTTTAATCTCCTTGTCATCAATGACCGTATCGCGCACAGCATAGGTGATCTGTCCACTCTTTACATTGCACAGCTCTTCCGTCATGCGCACCGCATTTTCCTCGGCACTCTGCTCAGGGATAAAATTGATCAGTGCACTGATGCCCTGAGGGATCGTCTTTGTCGGAACGACATGGATCTTTTTTTCCTCAGACAGTGCAGCAGCCTGATTTGCCGCAAGGATAATATTTTTATTGTTCGGCAGCACAAAAATATTCTTTGCCGGAACTTTTTCGATCGCATGGAGGATGTCATCCGTGCTCGGGTTCATCGTCTGGCCGCCCTCAATGATTACATCCACGCCCAAACCGCTGAAGATCTCGCTTAACCCCGCACCGGCGGAAACGCTGATAAAGCCCATTTCCTTTAACTCTGCGGGAGCAGCCGCTGCCTCTGCTTTGGCCTGCTCGGCAGCTACCTTCTGTGCATCCTTGATCAGACGCTCCTGATGCTCTTCACGCATATTGTCGATTTTGATCTTGCTGAGAGAACCATGCTTCAATGCCTCCTGAATCGCCAGTCCGGGGTCATTGGTATGTACATGGGTCTTCACGATCTCATCATCCGCAACAACTACGATAGAATCACCGATGGAGGTCAGAAATGCCTTGTACTTCGCCACTTCCTCATCACTCATGGATTTGTTCAATACAATGATAAACTCTGTACAGTAGCCGAATTTGATCTCAGCCTCTGTCTCCGCGGAAATCTTTGTAATGCCGCCGGAGGTCTGTGCGCTCTCAAAACTGCTGTAGTCGATCTCCTTGCCCATCAGCGCATCATATGCACCCTGCAGGACAACGACAAGACCCTGTCCGCCGGAATCCACAACGCCTGCCTGTTTTAATACCGGCAGCATGTCCGGTGTCTTCTTTAACACGCGCTCTGCCTCTTCGATGACCGCCTTGATGAACACCTCAAGGTCATCCGTCTCCTCCACCATGTCGATCGCCTTGTCGGCCGCTCCTCTGGCAACCGTCAGGATCGTGCCCTCCTTGGGCTTCATGACTGCCTTATATGCCGTCTCGACCGCCTTGTCACATGCCTCTGCAAGAACAACCGTATCAATCGATTCATAGTTTGCGATCACCTTTGTAAATCCGCGAAACAGCTGTGATAAGATCACACCTGAATTTCCTCTTGCACCGCGCAGTGAACCGGATGAGATGGCTTTTGCCACAGACTTCATGTCCTTTTTCTCAAGGTTGCTGACTTCCTTTGCCGCAGCAAGAATGGTCATTGACATGTTTGTTCCGGTATCGCCGTCTGGTACCGGAAATACATTCAGCTCATTGATCCACTCTTTTTTTGCCTCCAGATTGTTAGCACCAGCCAGAAACATCCTTGCCAGAAGCGATGCATCTATCTTCTCTGTTCCCACTTATCTTTCCTCCTAATCGATTACTCGTACTCCCTCTACGGAAATATTTATCTTTTTGATCTTCATACCGGTAAATTCTTCTACACGGTACTTCACGGTCTCGATCAGGTTGTCCGAAACAGTGAAAATACTCACACCATAGGAAACAATGACATGAAAATCGATACTGATCTCATTCTGATCATCAATGGTCACATTTATACCATGTGAGAGGTAATCTCTCTTTAACAGCTTCACAAGACCATCCTTCATGTTCACCGCAGCCATGCCTACAATACCGAAACACTCCACTGCAACAGAGCCTGCATAAGTGGCGATGACATCCGGATCAATGGTAACAGTACCTAAAGAATTGGTTAATTGTCCATTCATAGTCAAACCTCCATATCCCTCATATTCCTATATATTCTATACCATCCCAGGAAAAAAATAAACATATATTTGATTATTTTGCAATTTTTTTCAATTTATTCTTGCATTACATATTTGTATCTGATAAAATGTCCTAGTATGAGTTTGAAGAATATCGCTTCAAGCTACTTTTGGAAACCAGACAAGGAGGTGCAAGTCATGGCAAAGTGTGCAGTATGTGGAAAAGGCGCTCATTTCGGAAACAATGTGAGCCATTCTCATAGAAGATCAAACAGAATGTTCAAGTCAAACATCAAGTCTGTTCGTTGCAAGGTAAACGGAGGAACCCAGACAATGTATGTTTGTGCTAGATGTCTGAAGTCAGGAAAAGTTGAGCGTGCATAGTACATTTTTCGAAAATCCAAAAAGAAGCTGAACAGATCAGCTTCTTTTTTTATGTTCAGCAGCAGAACAACTGATATCCAATCAGAAACAGCGCGCCGGCAAGTATCACGATCAATACATGGCTCCCTATCAAAAGTGTGATCAGCATGCCGATTGCAATGCAAAACAGGGAATATCCGATCAGCCTGCGCAATGCTCTCACCTCCGTCAAGCAAAAAAGCATATACTATATAACAGTATATGCTTTCTTATTTCATTATGATTCTTTATTTACAGAGGCATCGAGCATTTCGCTCATTTCCTTTCCGGCCTCCTTTTTCGCTTCTGTGGAGATATGATCGTCATTCTTTTTTGTAAACTTGTCTACGAACTCCGGCACCATATCAAGGATCTTTGTGATACCATCCTGATTCTTGACATTGACCAGACGCGTGGAGCCGTTCTGGATCACAAGCACCGCAGAGGGCTGGATCCGACCGCCCATACCACCGCCGGCATTGTTGGAATGTTCTTTTGCAAATGCACCAGCGCCGACACCAAAGCTCACGTCCACCAGCGGAAGAATGATCGTATCCCCGATGTGGATGGCATCTCCCACCACCGTCTTTGAGGAAATAAAACTATCCATTCCCTTGAATAATGATTCTACCGTTGAACGAAAATTACTGTTTTCTCCCATAATCAAAGCCTCCTGTATTTTATCTGGTTTTATTTCAATCTTATTACTGCTTTTTCTTCAATATATTTCGTATGATCCTTCTGATATCCTTATCGAACAACAACCGGAATCCGCTGATGAACACATGAACCGCCCGTACATGTCCCCGCAGATCGATCCAGCCGCGCAGATACATCTGCGCTTCCTCAAAATCCGGCAGGATGTGACAGCCCTTTCCGTAAGAGAAGGGACAGATGCTCAGTGCTGCAGTCGCATATCCGGTGTTTGCGGGATCTCCCAGTGAAAAACTCACATCCGCCCGCACACGTCGCGGACCAAAATGCCGGATGAGATACCGGATCTCTGAAAACACATGCCCAAGCGCTCTCCGATTGCCCTCATCTGTAAACTCTGCACGAACCCGGTTCATCATACCACGGATATCTCTGCCCGAAGTATTTTTTTCTTTGCGTCCGGAACGTTTCTGTTTTTTTGATCTTTTTTGTTTTATCTGGTCTTCGGCCGGTTGCTGCTCCCGGTCAGCTGTCTTCGTTGCAGCGGGAGCTGTCTGAGGTGCGGCAACCGACTCCTGTCCGGCATCCTGAACACTATCTCCCGGAAGCGTCGGCACTTCCGCTTCAGTCCGCTCTCTTGCCCGCTTCTTTCTCCGCTTTTTATTCTTTTTCGCCGGAAAAACCTGTATTCCAAAAATTTTCACCCGGTACACGAGCTGTTTGATCTCACCGCTGTCACCACTCACCCATACCCGGTACGGTATCGGCAAAAACAGCACTAAAAGCACCAGCGCAATAAATAATCCCAGAATACAGAGAATGAGTAAGCCGATCACTTTCAGGATCATGAGCACGATTCCTAACATAACAGACCATCCTCTCTGGTGTTACGCCAGTTTTTCCTGAAAAATTCCCGCAGTCTGAAATCACCCTGAACAGCATAAATACCGCTCACGATCTCTCCCGCAAGCATCAGCGCCTCCTCATAATTTCCTGCCAGCCCGACCACAACCAGATCCTTTCTCGGATAATAGCGCTGCCTGACGACCTGCGTACTTATAATGTCGAGCAAATTGTCCGGATTTGCCGGAAGCGTAAGCAGATATTCCGCTCCAACGATACTTCTCCTGTTCACTTTTCGGATAATTCGTTTTTTCCTGCGTGGACTGATGCTTTTCCCGACAAACAGATCATCGTACCATATCATATATTATCCTCATAAATCAAACTACCAATACTTATGACTGCCCCACAGATTACTTTTTTTCAGATCCAAGTACTCATTGTACGCTTTCTCTAAAATCTGTTTTTCATTGTTAAATTTTAACAGGTGATATGCTTCGTGATATTTGTAATAACCGGAATCCACGAAAAATTCCTCACGTTGTGGCTTACTGTAATAGCTTTCGCCCATCATCAGATACCAATGCACTTCCTTCTGCACGACATCTTCCGGAACATTAAAAGTATACTGACTCTTACCTACATACTTGATAATGGAAGCCTCTACACCTGCCTCCTCCTTTACCTCACGAGCTGCCGTCTCCTTGTACTCCTCGCCGTTTTCCACAGTGCCCTTCGGGAGTACCCAGCCCTCGTACTTATTCCGGTAATTCTTGTAAAGTAACAGTATCTTTCCACGAAATATTACCACACCACCACAACTTGTTGCCTCGATCATTGCAATTCCTCCTGATGTGGTTAAAAATCTGTAATCAAAGAATAGTATACTCTTATTTAAAGTAGGTGTCAAACACAGACTTTGCAATCGGCACGCTAATTGTGCTTCCGTTTCCCGCACCCTCTACAACAACTGCGATCGCAATGGGCGAAGAACCCTTTGCATTTGCGTAACCGACAAACCATGCATGGCTGTCTCCCTTGTTCGTGCCAAACTCAGCGGAACCGGTCTTTCCTGCCGCTGTATATTGATTGGATGCAAGTGCAGACGCCGTTCCGTCCGTCACCACGGCCTTCATCATTCCGCGCAGGATCTTTGCTTCCTGCTCTGTCATCAGACGGCCGTATGCGGAGGATTCATAGCGTTCCACTTCGTTGCCGTCTGAATTTTCCACACGCTCCACCAGATACGGGTTCATGAGCACACCGTCATTTTGGATCGCAGAGACGATCAGCGCCATGTGAAGCGGGCTCACCAGCGTCTCTCCCTGACCGATCGCTGTCGCCATTACAGCGCTGTCACCCGCTCCCGGCTGCAGGGAAAAGCGGCTTTTGCTGCTCGCAAACGCAGTCGGCAGACTCCTGTTAAACAGCAGATCCTCGCATGTGTCTGCGTAGCTCTTCAGATCCAGTGACAGACCGATGTTTGCGAATGAGCTGTTGCAGGATTTTGCCAGCGATTTCTTCAGATCCACCTCGCCGTGCACGGAATTGCCAAAGCAGTGCAGCGTGTAGCTGTCCGCCGTGATACTTCCGCCACAATCGTAACTGTAGTCTTTATAGCTGTTCGGATGCTCCCTGATGTATTCCAGTGCCGTCACCAGCTTGAACGTAGAGCCGGGCGGATAGAGTCCCTGACTCGCCCGATTCAAAAGCACGGAATTCTGATCGTCATTGGCGAGGATCGTATCCCAGTTCGTCACGATCGTGTTCGGGTCAAAATCCGGTTTTGATACCATTGAAAGTATTTTTCCGGTGTCGGGCTCCAGGACGACCACGGCACCTTTCCGATCGCCAAGCGCCTGATAAGCCGCCTGCTGCAGATCATCACGAAGTGTCGTCACAAGTGTATCACCCTGATTTTTCTTACCCTCGATCTCATTGACCACGCGCTCGAGAATAAAAGAATGAGAACGAAGCAGTTCAAAGTTATAGCTTGACTCCAGCCCTGCTTTTCCATTGTCCGCGTAGCCGACCACATGAGCATAAGCTCTTCCGGACGGGTAGACACGCTTCTCCTCCCCATCGGCATCCGTCCTTGTCGTGGCGAGCAGCTTGCCGTCAGCTGACACGATGTCCCCGCGGATGATACGTTCTGCAAAGCTGTCCAGCCTTGTATTATACGGGTTGTTAATGAACTGCTCACTGCGTGCCACCTGAAAATAAGTAAAGTATACGATCATCGCCAAAAATATCCCGATAAAGAAATAGGCGATCACGGCAAATTCTTTGTTTTTATCTCGCTTTCGCGTTTTCCTGTCTGTTTTCTGCAGCTGTTCGTTTTCTTCTGCGGCTGCCCGTTCGACTGTTCGTTTTTTCATCCGATACTTCGTCCTCTCTTATGATATAAAGCCCCTGAATCACTGCAAATATGATAAAGGTCGACATTAACGAGCTGCCTCCGTAGCTCACGAGCGGCAGTGTTACGCCTGTGGATGGGATAAATTTGATCACGCCTCCGATCGTCAAAAATACCTGAAATCCATATACAGTGCCAAGTCCGAGCGCAATGAGTTTATAAAACTGATCATGGATCTGCATGGCAATATTCAGAAACATCAGATAACAGCTTGCGCATACTAAAATGACACAGATTGCAAATACGCCTCCCAGTTCTTCTGAGATCGCGGCAAAGACAAAATCCTCATCCGCTACCGGTATTTTATTCGGCATGCCGCCAAACAGACCGAGGCCGAACCATCCGCCGGTTCCGATCGCAAAGAGCGACTGACAGATCTGATAGCCCTGATCATCAATGACCGCCAGCGGATCCTTCCATGCCACCACACGCACCTTCACGTGTGAAAACAGCTTGTAGGCGATCAGGGCTGCAAGCGATCCCGCCGCCGCACCAAGTCCGAGATAGCCCGGATTTTTGGTGGCAACATACAACATGACCAGATAGGTGATAAAGAAGATCGATGCACTTCCAAGATCCTTGGAGACCACCAGAACCAAAACGTGAACCGCTGCCAGCACAGTTGTGACCGCCACCTGTTTGAATTCGGTCGAATGATAAAACATTGCAGCCACAAAAAAGACAAACAAAATCTTGATGAACTCAGAAGGCTGCAGACTGACTGATCCGAAAGTAAATGACAGCTTTGCCCCATAATCCGTCCTGCCCGCTACTGCCACAAGTACCAACAATGCAATACCAATGACTGCATAAAGATATGATAGTTTATGCAGAAAGT
This sequence comes from Lachnospiraceae bacterium, assembly GCA_051879675.1. GTDB lineage: Bacteria > Bacillota > Clostridia > Lachnospirales > Lachnospiraceae > W0P33-017. The sequence continues at coordinate 34,094 of JBJEML010000077.1, forward strand.
GGATATGCCGGATAAAGAACGGTACAAGCAGCGTCACGACCGTCGCTATGACTGCAAATGTGAACTGGCGGATTGCTTTTTCCTCACTCAGTCTTGACAATATGATAAAGCTGATGACAAGGAGCATACACAGATTATTTGTCACCAGTCTGGATGCTTTCTTGTACAAGAACCGATAGATCAGCTGGATCGCACAGATGAGCAGCTCCTGCACCACAAAAAATGCCAGCACCTGTATATCCTGTTTCACTGCATAGATCACCAGATAGGCATCCAGATGGATCAAGAACATAAAACCTTGCTGCCTGCGCAAAATGTGCTTCTGTCGCTCCGGTGAGCTGGATTTCTGCAGCACGGAAAAGCACTCATAGGTGTAACATGCAAACAGGATCATCATCAGATATTTTGATACTTCTGTAATAATCGTAACCATAATAAATACCTCTTATTCGGCTATTCGTAACTGCTCAGTGCCCTCACAATTACAGCTATTCGACACCGCGTCCGAAGTGCCCTCTGGTAGATTCCCCGCAAAACGGTGTTTCATGAATCGGGCGGCCGAGTACCTGCCGTTCATACAGTGCCAGTACTGCCTTCGTCTGCGACATATTCTCCACTGTAAAATCCATGCGAAGTGTCTGCGGATGGATCTTTTCCACTTCGGACCAGGTACGGTCTGAAAACAGCAGTGTCGGCACTGCATTGTAGATCACATTGCAGCAGACACCGCAATAATTTTTCGCCGGTAAATGCTTCCCGTAGCGGTCAACCAGCTCCAGCTTCTTCTGCGTATGATCACAGCCGAATATGTTTTTGTTAACACACTGATTGCTGACCATAAAGGGAGCATGTCCGTAGATCACAAGTATACTGCCCTCCTGCGACAATCGCCGCAGCTCCTTTCCATTCAATTCTAACGGCAGCGTCCGGTTCTGATAACCCTGCTCCCGGAAGAATGAGGCGGCCCGGTCAGAAAACGTGTAGAGTGGGCTGTCCAACCAGACATGCTGCTCTGCCACACCCATCCGACGTAAAAATCCCAGGGAATCATAGTTTTTTGCAAGATATCCGTCAATCATTCCATCTTTTTGCATATTTTCTATGCAAGTCCATTGCTTTTCATAGCGGTCAGCGGTTTCACGGCGAAGTGCGGACGGTAATGCAAGCAACAATTTTTTTCCGGACTGTGCACATTGTTGCGCTGCCTGCCTGACAGCATCACCCATCTGTTCCGGCGAAAAGCTCTGCAGCTGCAGCGCGATCGTCGCGATGTAATCTTTTTGTGTACAGACTGCCAGCTGTCCGGACGTATCACAGACAGCAAAGAGCTGTTCCGTACGAAGTGTCTTCACCGATTCAAACGATCCTTTGACCGAAAGGTCTTCCTGCGGCAGCGCCTGTCCGTTCCTGCAGTGCTCCTGCAGCAGTTCTTCTGTTAACCGGTCCAATGCCTCTCGCCGCACAGTTTTCAAAAACTGTTTCGGAATAAAGCAGTTTTCTTCCAGATTTATTTGTAGTGACTCAAACTGAAGTTCCGTGTCACCGGTCTGACGCAGTACCTTTTCAACATCCTCCTGCCGCGCCGGAGCATTTTTCGCAGGCTGGACTTCTCCGCCATACACGGTAACAGACCGGCCGCTCGACAGATCTGTCACGGAAAAGCATATAGGATCTCCCGTCCTGCAGATAAAGTTCCCGGTAACCGGGCGTTTTATCTCTTCGATCACACATGCGTCCTCCGTCTGCGCGGAGGTGTGCTTCGGGGAACGCAGACTCATCATCTCCCTGCCTTTCTCCCCACGCAGATAGCCTGCAGTAAAGCCGCTGCGGTTGCCGAGCTCCATGAGTGCCCTGCGATCGTTTTCTGCAACTGAATAATTCTCAAGCTTCATCACACGATCATCCCGAACCTCCGGTTCCAAATCCCTTGTTTCTAAAAAGTCCAGATATTTTCGGTAGATTGCGGTGACACCGGCAGCATACTGCGTCTGCTTCATACGGCCTTCGATCTTTAAGGAACTGACACCTGCCTTCAGGAGCTTCGGAAGCAGATCGATGGCACACAGATCCTTCGGGCTGAGCGGATACAGCTCTCCTTTTGTCAGCAGACGCCTCTCATCCGCGACCCCGTAAGGCAGACGGCATGGCTGTGCACAACGTCCGCGGTTTCCGCTCCTGCCGCCCAGCATACTGCTGAACAGGCACTGTCCGGAATAGCAGTAACAAAGCGCGCCGTGTACAAAACATTCCAGCTCGATATCAAGTGTCTCATGAATATGGCGGATCTCTTCAACAGACAGCTCACGTGCCAGCACGATACGGTCTGCCCCCGCCTCTTTCCAGAAGCCTGCGCCATCTGCTCCGGTGATCGTCATCTGCGTGCTGGCATGCAGCTCCAGACCCGGAAATTGTTTTTTTATAAATGAAAACACACCTGCATCCTGCACGATCACGGCATCCAGCCCCCGCTCATAATAGGGCAGCAGATAATCGTAGAGCTGTTCCTCCAGCTCCCGGTTTTTTAAGAGCGTATTCACGGTCAGATGCAGCTTCTTTCCATGCAGATGCACATAGTCGATCGCATACAACAGCTCTTCCTGTGTAAAATTTTTTGCATATGCTCTGGCACCAAACTGACCTCCGCCCAGATAGACCGCATCTGCGCCTGCAGCGCAGACAGCCTTTAAGGTCTCCAGTGAACCTGCCGGTGCCAGCAATTCTGTTTTTCTCATAGCTTTCATCCTGTTTTCTGTGCTTTCTCTCATAAAAAAGAGCTACCTTTCCCATGAAAGAAGAAAAGGGGACGCTTACTTTTCGTCCCCTGTAGTAACACACTACCAGAAGTCCCACCACCTTCAGCGGTTCATCCCCGGCAGCAACATCTACTTTAACAAAACTTCCTCCAGATCAGCGGTCAACCGTTCATTTTTCTGCGTCAGCTCACGCTTCTCCTTCTCCAACTCCTCAATCTGACCCTGCATCTGTTCGTTCTGCGCCTTCACAAGCTCCAGCTTGGAATTGGCCTCCGAAATCTTTCCGTTCGCCTCATCGAGCTGCATCTGCGCATCCACGAGCTGATGTTTCAGATCAAAAATCTCCTTTTCCAGATCCGAAAACTTGGAACCGGCGCTGCCCGCCTGCTCCTTTGCCTTGAAATAATCATCTGCAAGATTGAGATTCAGCATCAGATTTTTCATATCCTGCGGGATTCGCTTGTAAGAATCCTGCTGGTTCATCTCTGTAATCTTCTGATTGATATAGGCAGCCACACGCTGCAGATACTCTTCTTCCTCAAAGCCGCTTAAATTATATTCCTTCTTATCTATGACTACTACCGTACTTTTCTTTGTTCCCATGTATTTCCCTCCCTCTGCCATCACAGATAGGCAATCGCCGAAGTCCTTCTGCTTTCAGCAGTTCACTTACAATCATAACCGTTTTCACATAAAAAAGCAACTTTACATTGGCAATCCGAAGTGTCTGTAACAGTATTCCGTCACCACACGGCCCTTCGGTGTGCGGTTGATAAATCCGTTCATGACCAGATAGGGCTCGTAGACATCCTCGATCGTTCCTGCATCCTCTCCGATTGCCGCAGCCAGCGTATCGAGTCCCACAGGACCGCCGGAAAACTTCTCGATGATCGTCATCAGAAGCCGACGATCACTGTTATCCAATCCCATCTTATCCACTTCTAAGAGATCCAGCGCAAAGCTTGCTACTTCCTCGGTGATCTTTCCGTCGTATTTTACCTGTGCAAAATCACGCACGCGCTTTAAAAGCCGGTTTGCAAGACGCGGCGTTCCGCGTGAACGTCGCGCGAGCTCAAAGGCACCTGCCTCATCGATCTCTACGCCCAGTTTTATCGCTGAGTGCTGAATGATCGTTTTTAGCTCATCCACCGTATAATATTCCAGATGATGGATGACACCAAATCGATCGCGCAGCGGTGCGGATAACAATCCTGCCCGGGTCGTTGCACCCACAAGGGTGAACTTCGGCAGATCCAGCCGGATGGAGCGTGCGGTCGCACCCTTTCCGATCATGATATCGATCGCATAATCCTCCATCGCCGGATACAGTACTTCCTCCACCTGACGGTTCAAGCGGTGGATCTCGTCCACGAACAGCAGATCTCCTTCCGCCAGATTGCTCAGGATTGCAGCCATCTCACCGGGCTTTGCGATCGCCGGACCGGAGGTGATCTTTACATGCACGCCCATCTCGTTTGCGATGATGCCCGCCAGCGTCGTCTTTCCGAGTCCCGGCGGGCCGTAAAACAGTACATGATCTAACGGCTCTCCGCGCTTTTTTGCAGCCTCAATATACACCTTCAGATTCGTCTTTGCCTTCTCCTGACCGATGTAGTGTTCCAGACGCTGGGGGCGCAGGCTCTTTTCTACTTTTATGTCTTCTTCCTGAATTTCTGTGGATATCACTTTTCGATTGTTCATGTGTGCTCCTAAATGTTTATGTTGTCTATTATAAGAATCACGCCCGAATCAGAATGGCACATCGTTTTTACTTCGTTGCCCTCGTGACTTAAAATAACACTTGTTTATATAAATGCCATATTCTTCAGTGCGAGCTTGAGGATCTCCTCTACGTCGGACTCCGGCGTGATCTCAATACCGGAAAGCACGGAGGATGCCTCGGATGCGGAATAACCCAGTGATGTGAGCGCCAAAAGTGCCTCCTGACGCACACCTTTCTCCAGTTCAAGCGCAGGATTTTTGACAAGTGCCTCCTTCGGCGTAAACGCGTCTTCCAGCTTTAGTTTATCTTTCAACTCCAGCACCACGCGCTGTGCCGTTTTTGCACCGATGCCCGGTGCCTTAGAAATTGCCTTCGCATCATCCGCGATTACTGCAAAGCGAAGATCATCCGGTGTGAGAACGGACAAAATGGCAAGTGCACCCTTTGGACCGACACCGTTTACACTAATGAGCAACTTAAATACGCGCAGATCATCCTTCGTGAGAAAGCCGAACAGCGCCAGACCATCCTCCTTGACCTGAAAATAGATATACATTTTGATCTCTGCGCCAAGCTCGGGCAGATACTCAAACGTCTGACCGGAAATAAATACCTGAAATCCGATTCCATGATTGTCTATGGTCACGGATTCCTCATCCATATCCGCAAGCGTTCCCTTGATATATTGAATCATTTTCTATCCTTTCTGCTGTGCGAAAGAACTCCGACAGATCCTGCGATCATCCCCCGCAATCAGCCCGCGTTTTACCTGCACACCTCTCCCAGATAATAAAATCCCTTGCACTCCACGAGCTTCACATCTACGATCTTTCCGATAAGAGAGGTATCCGCCTGTACATCGGATTCTGATGCAGATTCTGCCACAGCTTTGAAATGAACGACTGAATTATTTGACAATCGTCCGGTCAAAAGTCTGCTGTCATGTTCATTGGCCTGCTCCACCAGAACGGGCAGTATTGCACCTTCCAGTTCCTTTGCCTTCTCTGCGGCGATGTGCTGTACTTCCTTTAAGAGCATGTCAAAGTTTTCCTTGACGTCTGCCTCGGGCACCTGATCTTCCATTTCCGCAGCGGGTGTTCCGGAACGCTTGGAATAAATAAACGTAAATGCACTGTCGTAGCGTACCTTTCGCACGACATCCAGTGTCTCTAAAAAATCTTCCTTTGTCTCGCCGGGAAATCCCACAATAATATCAGTCGTGATCGCAATATCGGGGATTGCCGCGCGAAGCTTTTCCACCAGAGCCAGATACTGCTCTTTATCATAATGGCGGTTCATCTTCTTTAAAATACGGCTGCTTCCGGATTGCAGCGGCAAATGCATGTGCTTACAGATCTTTTTCGACTGCGCCATGACCTCAATCAGCTCGTCCGAGAGATCCTTCGGATGCGATGTCATAAAGCGGATGCGCTCCAGTCCTTCTATCTTTTCCACCTCGCGCAAAAGTTCAGCAAACGTAACCGGCTGCTCCAGATTTTTTCCGTAGGAATTGACATTCTGCCCGAGCAGCATGACCTCGACCACGCCGTCAGCAACAAGACGCTCAATCTCACGGATGATATCCTTTGGCTCGCGGCTTCGCTCACGACCGCGCACGTAGGGAACGATGCAATAGCTGCAGAAATTATTACAGCCGAACATGATATTGACACCGGATTTAAAGCTGTATTTGCGCTCCATGGGAAGATCCTCTACGATCTCGGTCGTACCCTCCCAGATGTCAACTACCATTTTATTTTCCGTCAAAGCGCACACGACAAGCTCTGCAAATTTAAAGATATTGTGTGTTCCAAAGACCAGATTGACAAAGCGGAAATCCTTTTTCAGCCGCTCCACCACATGCGCCTCCTGCATCATGCAGCCGCACAGCGCGATCATCATTTCCGGATGCTTTTTCTTGTAGCCGCCCAACGTTCCCAGTCTTCCATACACTTTATTATTTGCATTTTCACGCACAGTACACGTGTTGTAGATCACAAAGTCTGCTTCCTCGGTATCCACCTGAACATACCCGATGGTGTCCAGAATACCACGTAATTTCTCGGAATCTCTCGCATTCATCTGGCAACCGAAAGTTTCTACATGAGCAGTCAGTTTACGACCATACGCTTCTTCTCGTTCTTTTACCAGCTGTTTTGCCAGATCCATATAATAAAACTGTCGCTGAGGCTCCATGACCGGAACTTCGTTGCCGGCGCTAATTGGTGTGTTTATGTTTTTTTCCATATTTTTCTCCTAAATTTTCAATACTTCCGTCTGCATTTACCATATCTATACTATTCAGCTGTCCTCTGATATTGGCACGGATCGCTGCCAGATATTCTGCGCGCAGCTTTGCCTGCTCCTCCTTCTCGGCAGCTGTCAGACCTTCCGCCTGTGATTTATGATACAGCTCGTTGATACGGGCGATTCTGCTCTCGTTCATCTAATTACTCCTTCTTGTGTGTCTCACATTTACCTCCGGAATTTTTACCCGAAAAGGTATAACCATTCTGTATCATACCACAACAAAAGCGCGCACGCAATTTAAAAAGGCATGGATCTGATCAAATCCATGCCTGATTGATTATTTTTATACTTGCAGAAACACTACTCGTCTCATACCTTCTGCCGTACATGTAGCAGTAGGCCTTTACCTTGTAATAATAGCGTTTTCCCGGTTTTATACTCCGGTCTTTATAGGTGTAATGCAAGTTTTTGTTTGCCTTTTTTGTTGCGATCAACTCGTATTTTCCACCCTTTTCCTTGCGGTAGATCTCAAAGCCCTCCGGTTTTACATCCTTTTTCACCTCAGCAAAAAACCGCAACGTGACATAGCCCGGTGAACGATCGCCATTATAAAACAGGTCTTCCTCCCACTGCGGAGCCGCCACAGAAATAGCCGTAGATTTCCCCAGCGCATCAATTCTCATACACTGATAGCCCTGCTTTTTCAAAAATCTCAGCACTTCATCTAATGCCTCTGCATTGGACTTTGAAATATTATGCATGAGCGGAATGGCACCCATATGATAATATTTCTTGAAATGATCGATCACATACTGTTTGCCGGGCTGTTTTTCTGGATCGTAATCTCCGTAAGCCATGCTCCAGAATACCGTCGTATATCCCATATCCGAAGCAATCTTCAACACACGGTCACTATACTCACCCATCGGCGGCCTGAAAAATTTGTCAAGCTGATAGCCGGTCTCCTCCTTAAAAATCTGCTCCAAGCCTCTGATCTCACTTTGAATCTGTGATACAGACTTGTCCGGAAGACTCGGATGATTCATCGTATGATTACCGACGAGATGCCCCTCTTCCTTCATGCGTTTGCACAATTCCGGCTGTGATCTCACAAAGTGCTTTGTGACAAAAAAGACTGCTTTGACATCATGTTTTTTCAAAGTATCGAGAAGCTTTCCCGTATATCCGTTTTCATATCCACAGTCAAAGGTCAGATAGATCACCTTTTCCCTGGTCTTATTATCATAATAAAATGCATGGTATGTTGCCAGAGTCTTCGCTGTGACTGCGCCTTCAGAAGGCTGATGGTCCGCGTTGCGTCTGAAAAACCAGCTCTTTTTCGTGTTGGAATAACGGCTGTAATCTGTTTCCGCTGCCTGCACCTGCACAGTCAGTGGTTTCAACAGGTGTACACGGTTCGTTGGATACAGCACGCTCATCATGATCAGCAATAAAAGTACCTTTCTCTTGAGTCTGATATTTCGTTTTTCCATATGCCTGCCTCTAATCTCTGCTTTTATTTCTGCTCGTACCGCTTCTCGCCGCTTCCTTCCAGCGCACGGTTGAGGCAGACATGCATCACGTCTCCGGATTCACTCTCTACACGTATGACATGCACGGAGACCCAGTGATACTGCCCCTGCTGATCCTTCTGATAGATCTCCGCGTAGACTTCCTTCTTTCCACATTCAAAACTGTGCAACAGATGTTCTCTGGAAAAGCACTCATAAAAATGCTGCTGATAATTTGGATGAATATGATCCATATTATCATCGATCAGATCATCGTAGCAGCCGGTGACAGGGATCTCATTGTATAAAAAACCACCCGTATCCTGCATCATGGTATATGTATTCTTTGTCAGATTCGCAAGAACGATCATCGGAAATATCTGTGAGACTGCTGCTGTGATGCTGATAAAATCCGTGTACGGTATATGAAATTTTTCACTCAAAATTTTTGTCATTTCCCCATAAGTCATACAGATACCCCCTCGTGTATTTATTTTCTTTATTTTAACATATAATCCAACATTTTTTAATAAATTATTTGAAAAAATGTTACTTTTTGTCTTTTTTGACATACAAAAGTTGTGTATACTGGTATTAAATCATAAAAACAAAGGAGCATTTTATGCAAATCCGGACAGATAGCCGACCATTACACTACATTCATCCGATCATCCGAGAAATATTGCGCCCGGGGGATCTTTTTCTTGACATTGAGACGACCGGTCTCTCACGTACCCGCCATCAGATCTATTTGATCGGAATGGCTTCTTTAGTTGACAGTAATAAGGTTTATGTAAATCAGTTGTTTGCAGACAGCCTTGCAGATGAGACTTCTGTGCTCACCCATTTTTCAGAAGTACTAAGCACTTCTGCTGTCAGACGGATCATCACCTATAACGGCAACAGCTTTGATCTCCCGTTCCTGCTCGAACGCGCCAAGTTTCACTCTGTATCACTTGATTTTGATGCTTTTGAATTATTTGACATTTGCAAAGAAGTGGTTTCCCGAAAAAACATGCTACAGCTTCAAGATTACCGCCAGAAGACCGTAGAACAATTTCTCGGCATCTGCCGCGAGGACAGATACACGGGCGGTGAACTGATCAAGGTGTATGAAAACTATGTCAACCACCCGGATGAAGAGGCGGCTAATGTTCTGATGCTGCACAATTATGAAGATGTACTGGGTATGATCGATCTGCTTGCCGTATTTGCTTATGATTCATTTTTTTCTGCTCAGGCACAGGTTTGTTCTGCCTCTGTGGAACACTACACTGATCTGGATGGCAGCCCGGCAGAGGAGCTGATCGCCGTGCTCACACCGCCCTGCGAGTTACCCGGATGCCTATCATGTACACATCCCGTAACCGGTGCATACCTTCATGCCTCCGGAAAACATGTGCGACTGCGTGTCCCTCTCTATCAGGATATGGCACGGCTGTACTATTCAGACTATAAAAATTACTATTATCTGCCCGCTGAGGACATGGCGATCCACAAATCCGTCGCCACCTATGTGGACAAGGCACACAGACAAAAAGCGACCCCCGAAACCTGTTATTCGAAGGTCGCTGTTGATGATGCATTTTTACATTCTGACCGGCTGGCAGAATACCTCACGCATGTACTGCGGGGATTTTCTGAATCATAATAGTGCGCTACCCGGCAAACATAACCGCCTGGCAAAACCATGGTCAGTCTTAGCGTGATTTACTCCTTCTCAAAGAAGAACGACTTATTTCTCACAAATCCCAGCTCCTTGTAATTCATGATCTGCTCTGTACTTCCGATAAAGAGCATACCGCCGGGAACTAAAGACTGATAAAACTTTGCATAGATCTCATCCTTCGCCTCATCAGTGAAATAGATCACGACATTGCGGCAGACGATCAGATTGCAGCCTGACGGATACGGGTCGCGAAGAAGGTTATGCTCGCGGAATTCCACACGCTGCTTGATCTCCTCTGCGATCTGGTAAGAGTTTCCGATCTGTGTAAAATATTTCTTTTTCAGATCATCCGGTACGGAGGCAATACTCTTTTCATTATAAAGACCGACTTTCGCCGCCTCCAACACCTGCTTATCAATATCCGTTGCAATGATCTTGATATCTGACAACGGAAGATGGCGACTGAGAGCCATTACAAGAGAGTATGGTTCATCGCCGGTGGAGCAGGCAGCACTCCAGATGACAAGTCTCTTTCCAAATTTTTCGATCAGCTTGGGAAATACCTCCTGATCGAGGATCTTCCACTGATCCGGATTGCGGTAAAACTCAGACACATTGATCGTAAGGAAGTTGACAAACTGCTCGAACTTCTCCTTATCCTTTTTGATCAGATCAACATACTTGTCATAGCTGTCAACCTTATTTTTCCCGATCAAAGTATCGATCCTGCGTCGCATCTGTTTTTCTTTATATGCGTTCAGATCAATTTTTGTCAGTCCGTAAATATCCTTTTTAAACTGCTCATAATTATCTAACATATCTGTTTTTCCTTTAACCGTCTTTTTTTGAATCATTCAACCCATTGCGGGAGCAAGCGGTAGTGAATGAACAGTAACAAAAAACCCCTGCGGAATTTCCGCAGGGATTTCATTTCAATCCTATTCAGCATCCTCTGCAGGTGCCTCTTCAACAACCTCTTCTGTTTCCTCTTCAGGTGCAAGAAGTGCTTTCATGCTCAGACTGATCTTCTTGTCAGCCTCGTTGAAATCAACAACCTTTGCCTCGATCTCCTGACCGATCTTCAAAACATCAGACGGCTTCTCGATATGCTCCTTTGCGATCTGTGATACATGAAGCAATGCATCGATACCGGGAGTCAGCTCGATAAATGCACCAAAATCTGTCATACGTGCAACGGTTCCCTTCAGAACGGTACCGACTGCAAACTTCTCCTGCGCATTGTTCCAGGGATTCTCCTCCGGGAACTTCATGGAAAGTGCGATCTTTGTCTCGTTAATATCCTTGATGAATACCTTTACGGTATCACCAACATTGAACACCTTCTTGGGATTCTCAATTCTGCCCCAGCTCATCTCTGAGATGTGAAGCAGAC
>JBJEML010000078.1:0-9477 GCA_051879675.1 Lachnospiraceae bacterium
CGCAGAACCCCGCGTTCGCACACGCACCGGACATCGCGATGGTGCGGCGCCTTGCGAAGGCCTCAAATGGACTCCTTAAGATCGTGGACATCGCGCCGGAGCTCCCCGGTGCGGAAAGCTTCATCCGTGAGGTCTCGAAGGATGTCGTCGTCTCCGTCTCACATACCTGCGCGGATTATGAGACGGCGCAGATGGCATTTCGGAGCGGCGCCACGCATCTCACGCATACATTTGATGCGATGCCGGATCTTCAGCACAGAGCGCCGGGTCCGATTCCGGCGGCCCTCGAGGCCGGTGCCGACGCGGAGCTGATTGCCGATGGAATCCATGTGCATCCGGCAATGGTGAGGCTTGCATTTCGCCTGTTCGGGGAGGAGAGAATGATACTCATTTCCGACAGCATGGAGGCGACGGGGCTTCCGGACGGCACGTACAGCCTCGGCGGGCAGGACGTCACAAAGCGCGGGCGCAGGGCTGTCCTCGCGACTGATCCGGACACAATCGCCGGAAGCGTGACGAATCTCTTCGACTGCATGAGGACGGCGGTGCTCGATATGAAGGTTCCGCTTGAGACAGCTGTCCGCGCCGCGACGGAAAATCCGGCCCGGTCGATCGGGATTGAGAAGGATTACGGGGCAATCGCACCGGGGCGGTACGCCAATGTGGTGCTTATGGACCGGGAGATGAATGTGCGGGGAATTGTGCAGAGGGGGCGGGTACTAGAGAGATAAACAATGACAAGTTCATGAGCGGATGCTTTTTTCGCATGGCTGATTCGAAAGGATGCAGAGTATTATCCACATAGTCTCGGTGGGGAGGGAAAAAGGACAGAGCTTGTTGCTTATTAGGGTGAGTTTTTCTTCTTGTTGCGTTTGATTAGAAGGATGTTTATGATACCTATATAGTTTCCTGGCAGGACAATTTGGACATAGTTTAAGCTTCGGATACTTTGATTCAGGCGGATGTTCTTCGAAGCAAGCAAACTATGTTGGTGATGCTATTATTAGCTGATTGACTAATGGTATCGGAGGTAGATGCATATATGAGAGAAGGAAAAGGAACAAGCGCGGGCAGATACTTGAAGGATTATTGCATTGTAGATCTGGAGACGACGAGCATATATATTAGTTCGGCAAGGATTATCGAGATTTCGGCGATAAAGGTTCGAGACAATCAGGTTGTTGATGAGTACAGTGCCTTAGTTAATCCAAAGCAGCATATTCCAGCAGATGCTACCGCCGTAAATCATATTACGGATGAAATGGTTATGGATGCTCCGCATTTGGAAAATGTAATAGGTGCATTTAAAGACTTTGTGGGTGCCGATGTGATCGTTGGTTATAACAATGCCAGCTTCGACATGAACCTGCTATATGATGAGTTATTGAGAATACGAAATGAGGTGTTTGAAAACGACTATATCGATGTCCTGCACTCGGCCAGAAGATGCCTCACTGATCTTGAAAATTGTAAACTGGAAACTATCTGCAGGCATTATCATGTGGATACTACTGGCGAACATAGAGCATTGAAGGATTGCTACCTCACTAAAGCCTGCTATGAAAAACTATTTGAAGAATTTGGAGAGAAAGCTTTTCAGAAAAGCTCAGGTAAAGGAAATCATCGTGCTCGATACTCTTCAACAACATTGGCCTTGCGGGATCTTGATGAACTTCTAAAAAGAATTATTGCTGATGGCAAAGTTACAATAACAGAGTTCTCTGTCCTGAAAGACTGGATGGAGGCACATGACGACTTACAGGGAGAATATCCATTTGACCGTGTATTTAATGCGCTGGATCAAGTTCTGGAAGACGGGGTTGTTACATCAGATGAGCTGATCAGATTACAGAAGCTCTTTTCCGGTTGCGTTGATCCGGTAAAAGCTAGTAGTTGTCATGATATTGTGGAATCTATTACAGGATTGCATGTGTGTGTGACCGGGGATTTTAACTACGGATCCCGCAGTAAGGTTTTGACGTTAATTGAGCAAGCCGGTGGGATTGTAGATAAAAACGTAAAAAAGGCCACGACCTTGTCGTTGTTGGCGCAAAGGGCTCTGACAGCTGGAAGGCAGGTAATTATGGCGGAAAAATCCAGAAGGCAATGGAGCTTAAGGACAAGGGGCAGAATATTAAGGTCCTAGAAGAGGCTGATTTTATACCGGCAGTAGAGCATACGCTTGAAAATTCAATTAGCGAAGAAATAGAGATAGATGGCAGGGGGCAAAATAATTGGAAGCAGGAAATACGGTTGATGTTGGAAAAACTGGCAGAAGAATATAAGCTTCCGGTGGAAACCTTGTACCTCTCAGATAACTATGGGCAAAAGGGAAAGATGAAAGGAAAGATTGTCAGCCATAGCGTGTGTATCTGGGAGCCGGATTATCCGCGTATTTCTGGCGAAAAAAGGGAACAGAACAAGATCGTTGTTACAATATCACTGAGTCAGGCTCAGAGCAGACCGAACGATATTGAGCTCAGAATGCGGGAAGCACAAGAAAAAGATTTGCAGGCTTTTCTTCCGGGAGATGCAGAGGTGCTCACCAGAACGAAAACTGATATAGATGCTGGAGCTGCCAGAATTCGTATGCAATGCACTTCTCCGAATCTGGTCGCGTACATACGCGCAAATACTGCTTATTGCATCGAAAGATATGAATCAAAGGCAAATAAATTTGGCTGTTGCAGCATGGTTGAACAGTGTTCTGATGCGGGAAAGTGTTTACATGAAAATTTGCTGTATTCTAAGGCCTGTATGTATCGTGAAAATCTGGAACACGGAAAGATTTTTTATGGGAAAAATCGTAATTCAGATCGAGATACAGTAGAAATACTTTGAATGGTCGGGAGGAATGGCATGGATACGGACAAGATTTATAGCGGATGCGAAAATCCGAGTGATGATGAAAAGGCAGCTCGAAAGATGTTGGGATTGCCGATAAAAAAGCAATTGGTATATTATCCGGACAAGCGGAATGCGGAATCGATAGTTAATGTAACTTCTTTTCAAATCGTTGAAGCCTATGATATAACTGGCGCCTGGTATACTATTGAGATAACAACAGAAGATGGGACGAAAGCGCGCATTCATTCCAGCTATCTTGCCGAAATGCAAAAGCCAAGTTTTATTGCTGATATGGCGGCACAAATGATGTGAATCTGCAGACAGGTAGAGGTAGCAGGAAGCGGAATGTAGCCAGTGAATTAATAAAGCCAGATCAGTTGGATCGCAATGCCTGTTTTTCGTAGAAGCGTCTGCTCATTTTGAGCGGACGTTTTTCTTTTGGGTAAGATGAGCAAAATGCACAAAAGAAAAATTGCGATCAAAAAACAGGAAGAAATTTCAACAAAACCGTCCATTTCATTCTCTTCTTCACTTGGTGCTTGTGCGGTAAAGTATTCATAACAAAGGAACACCGGTGGAACACAATGCAGCATATTTACAATTGGCACGAGGAGGAAAAGGGTTATGAACGGAAAGAAAACAATGTCAGTTCTTCTGGCGGGAGCAATGGCAGCGGGGATGCTTGCAGGATGCGGGTCATCTTCAAAATCAGGTACATCCAGTGGTTCGACCAGCGGTTCTTCAACAAAGCTTTCAATGATGCTCAGTGGTACAGAGTCTGATTCTTTCGTAGAAGGCTACAGAAAGATCATCGACGAATTTAACAAAAGCAACGAATACGGCGTTACGATCGAGCCGGAATTTCTCAGCACATCAGATTACAAGACGAAGCTTGCAACTATGATGGCTTCAGATGCGGAGCCGGATATTATCTTCACATATGAGCTTGGCTATCTCGGCAATTTTGTCGATGGCAACAAAATTGTTGATCTCCAGAAGTACTTTGATGATGACAAGGACTGGGCCGACAGCTTTAATGATGGCACACTGGACCAGCTTACCTATAATGGTGATATTTATGGTGTGCCGACAGCTCAGTGCATGGCGGTCATGTATTACAACAAGCAGATCTTCAAGGACAATGGAATAGAAGTCCCGACGACTTATGACGAGTATCTTGATGCGTGCAAGAAGTTAAAGAGTGCAGGCGTAACACCGGTAGCACTTGCGGCAACATCCGACGATGCGTGGCTGGTTTCTCAGTATATTCAGCAGCTGTCAGATGGCCTTGCCGGATCGGCTGTTTTTGACGGTCTGAGAGACGGAACCGGTAAGTGGAATGATGAGAGCTTTGTGAAAGCCGCGAAGATGTTCCAGTCCGAAATTGATGCAGGCAATTTTGAGGATGGATTTACAGGAGTCGGCGGTGATGAAGCCCGCGCTTTATTCCAGAACGGTCAGACCGCAATGTACTTTAACGGCACATGGGAAGTGTCAACACTCGATGACAGTAATGCGACTTCTGTTGCGGGCAATATCGGGTGCTTCGAATTCCCGGCTTCTGATTCCCAGTATCAGGGCGTTAATGTCGGTGCACTGGATAATTCCTTCGCAATCACAAAGAACTGCAAGAATGTTGATGCCGCTGTTGCGTTCCTCAAGTACTGGACGAGTGCAGAAAATGAGGAGAATCTCCTTTACAACTATGGCAAGATGCCGTCTGTCTCCATCAATGTTGATACATCCAAGGTTTCTGATCTCGGACAGGATGTCCTCAACTGCTTCAGTGAAACGACTGATATGACGGCATGGTTTGACCGGATGGATACTGACCTTGGCAATGAATTCAATAACAAGGGCATTGCGATCGCTAATGGTGATGATCCGCAGAAAACATATGATGATCTTGAGTCATATGCGGAATCCAAGTCCTGATGGAAGGAGACTGACATATGGAAAAGACTATGGGGAATAAGAAAACCATAGCAATGTTTGTGCTTCCTGCATTTATCGTCTATGCTGTTTTTGCACTGTTCCCAATCCTCTACAATGTGTACCTGTCGCTTTTCGATACAGATCTTATGTCGGGCAGCACATTTGTGGGGCTGAAAAATTATATTGACCTTCTTCATGACACAACGTTCACACACGCTTTCTGGAACAATATCCTGATGGTCATCGGATCTCTGATTGCGCATCTCCCACTGGCAATGTTCTTTGCCAATGCGATTTTCAAAAAGATCAAAGGTTCATCCTTCTTTCAGACGGTATTCTTCCTTCCCAGTGTCCTCTGCGGCGTAGCGGTAGGTCTTACATGGACATTCATTTACAACGGCAACTACGGTCTTCTCAATGCATTTCTGAAGGCCGTAGGTCTCGGAAGTCTTGCACAGGTATGGCTTGCTAATAAGAAGGTTGCGCTTCTGTGCATCATTGTGGTTGTTATGTGGCAGTTTGTAGGATACCACATGGTCATTCAGCTGGCGGCTATGAGAAATATCGACCAGTCCTTTTATGAGGCTGCCGAGATTGACGGTGCTACCGGATGGCAGCAGTTCCGCTATATTACATTTCCGCTGATCAAGCCGATTCTCAAGATCGATACGGTTCTGATCATTACCGGATCTCTGAAATACTACGATCTGATTGCGGTTATGACAAACGGCGGTCCTAATCATGCGACTGAAGTTATGTCAACGTATATGTACTATCAGTCATTTAACATCATGCGGTACGGATATGCCTGCGCAATTGGCGTGATTCTGATGCTGCTCTGCATTGCGACGGTCAAGATTTCTGATCTGGCGTTCGGAACGAAGAATTGAGGTGAGGAAAATGAAAAAAACAACATCTGAAAAAATCGTTCTGGCTGTCCAGTATGTCCTGATGATTATCTTCGCGATTATGTGTCTGTTTCCGCTTTTCTGGCTGTTCCTGTCTTCATTTAAGACGAATCAGGAGCTGTACACGAATACCTGGGGACTGCCGGCATCCTGGAGTCCGGTCAATTATGTCAACGCGATTGTCAAGGGCGGGATCCTGAAATACTTCGCAAACTCGGTAATCATTTCATTTAGCGCAGTTATTGTGACCGCAATCCTCGCAACGATGGCATCCTATGCGATCAGCCGGATGAAATGGAAGCTGTCTAAAACGGTTTACGGTTTATTTCTGCTGGGCATGATGATCCCGATTTACGCTCTGATTATTCCTTTATTTTCGATCTTCAAGACACTGAATCTTCTGAATACATACTGGGCGGTCATTCTGCCGCAGATCGCAGTCGGGCTTCCGATGTCGATCTTCATCATCACCGGATTTATGAGTGATATACCGAAAGAGCTGGAGGAGGCAGCTATCATTGACGGAGCAACCGTTCCGCAGACATTTTTCAAAATTATTATGCCAGTTGCGAAGTCGTCAGTGGTTACCGTTGCGGTTATTCAGTTCATTAACGTTTGGAATGACCTCCTTCTGCCGAGAGTTTTTCTGACAGACAGCGATATGATGACTCTGCCGGTCGGACTGACAAATTTCCAGGCACAGTATTCAACTGATTATGTTGCGATGATCGCAGCTGTTCTGATTACAGTTATTCCGAGCATTCTCGTTTATATTCTGCTTCACAGGCAGATTATGGAAGGAATGGTCGCAGGGGCTGTCAAGGGATAATGAGGTCAGTGTAAGCTGATCATATACGGACACAGACAGAAGACCGGTGTAGATTTGATCTGACACCGGTCTGATTCTGTATTTCTGTTGTTTGCTATATTCTCATAAGTTTTTTTGGACGGTACAATGAATGCGAGGAGGTGTGAGATGAATCTTCTGATTGCGGATGATGAGGAACTGATTCGTCGCGGAATGCTGAGCCTTGATTGGAAATCAATCGGTATTGACGAAGTTTATTCAGCGGCAAATGGATATGAGGCTGAGAATCTGTTGAATACAGAAAAGCTGGACATTGTGATTTTTGATATCCGGATGCCGGGCTTTACGGGCCTGGATTTGTCAAGGATGATTAAAGAAAAATCGATGGACACAGCAGTGATTCTTCTTACCGGATTCTCCGAATTTCAATATGCGCAGGAAGCAATCCGCTATGGTGTGTATGAGTATATGCTGAAGCCGCTTCGGCCGAAGGATATTCTGGAGACTGTGAACCGCGTTAAAATCAGGCTCGAGCAGGAACGATATAAAAATAAGGTCGTCCGCCAATATGAATCCCAGTCAGGGAGCTTTGATCTTCTGTCGCAGGTGATGAATGCATTTCCGAAAACGACATCTGTCACCTCGGATATATTGAAACGGATTGCGACTGAGTTTAGTCAGCCACTTGGGTTGCGGGAAATAGCTGCGGAATGTCATTTTTCGGAAAATTACCTTTCCAAGAAGATTAAGAAGGAGACGGGAGAATCATTTGCCGGAATTCTGAGCGCAGTGCGGATGACAGAAGCGGCGAGACTTCTTGCAGAGGGAGAGAAAATCGGATCAGTGGCGGAAAAAGTGGGAATTACGGATCAAAGATATTTTTCGCAGGTCTTCCGGAAGTATTATGAGTGCAGTCCGTCTGACTACAGACATAAACTGACAGATGAAGATGATGTTCCGAATTTCAAGGATGTTCTTGGTTTGTCCGAAGCACATTCAGACAAACGGAACAGAAAGCGCGATGACGTAAACGGCACGTCCTGATGCGGCAGAGAGGAGCAGGTATGACAGCAACAGAGAAGAGACAGATCCGACATACAACAGGCAGTCTCCATCGGTCGATTCAAAGAATTTATACAGTACTTTTTCTGATTGCCGGTTTTGCTCTTCTTGCCTTTTTCACGTTTCGTTATTACAGGGAATATCGTCAGCAGACGGATGCTCATTTGCAGGATACATCGGATTTATCATATACGAATGTAATGAACCGCTCGAATTCTCTGACACAGCTCAGCATAGCGATTATTGCGGACAATGTAGTGAAGGAGAACCTGAATGCGATTAATGCAGATACGACTGAAAATAAGCTTCATCGGCAGTCTGAGATCCAAACCTACGAGGCAAATATATCCCGGCAGATTCAGGCGGATGTTTTGAATGTAGATGGAATTATTTCTGCAAGAATTTATTCTCTGCAGGACGACGAGATTTTTATCGGGACAACAAACAGAGAATACCTGGATTATCCGATGACCAGTGATGAGATTTATCGGGCGAACGGAGCGGCTCTGTGGGGAATTGCAGGGGATACGCATTATTTGTGCATGGCAAGAGCAATTCTGAGCACAGATACGATTAAGCCGATTGGGTATATGGTGATTATATGCAAATACGCATTTATGGCGGATGCGCTTCCCTCTGAAGTGGGGGATTATGCGGCAAGGTCATATCTGATTGAGAAGAATGGTACGGTTATTGCCAGCACGGAAGAAGGTACAGTAGGAAAAAATGTGAATCAGCTGCTTTCAGATGATGAAGTTCCGGAGAAGCAGTCAAGTGAGTCGGAATCGGATGTAATACAGAAAAACGATCAGCTCTCGCTCGTAAAACTTGCAGCAATTGGTGAAAAGGGTGGCATTATCAGGGATTTGTCATCGGGAGAAGAAAGCTATTATCGTGTGCGATCTGGCGGAAATGAAGATTGGACTTTGCTTACAACTGTCAGCACAAGTCAGCCAAGACATACGATTTTTCTGGCCTTTTTGACATTTACCTGCGTTGTACTGGCTGCTTTTATCGGCTCAAATATTGTAACAGGCATTGCGATTAACAGAATTATGAGACCGACGGAAAGACTGCTTGAAGGTATGAATGAATTTGGACAGGGGAAACTGGATACCAGAGTTGAAGTGACAGGAAATGATGAGATTGCTGCAATTACCAGAGCATATAACGGTATGGCGGATAGTGTACAGGAACTCCATAAAAAGGTCTATGATCTGGAGCTGGCCAATAAGGAGGCGGAAATAGAGTTTCTGAAAATGCAGATCAATCCTCATTTTCTGTATAACAGTCTTGACGTGATCAGCTGGATGGGCTTTTCTGTGGGGAGTAATGAGATTACAGACATGGCTGTTTCGCTGGCGGATATTCTTCGGGCGAGTATCAAGCAGCAGGCGATTATCAAAATAGAGGATGAGCTGAAGGTAGTGGAATCATACCTGCGCGTACAGCATTACCGATTTGGAGATCGCATGACGGCAGAATTTGACATCCCGGAAGATGTGAAGCAGTATGAGATG
The DNA here is from genome assembly GCA_051879675.1 of Lachnospiraceae bacterium. Taxonomy (GTDB): domain Bacteria; phylum Bacillota; class Clostridia; order Lachnospirales; family Lachnospiraceae; genus W0P33-017. The sequence continues at coordinate 9,081 of JBJEML010000078.1, forward strand.
CCGGGATTTCTGCTACAGCCGCTGATAGAAAACAGCATTATTCACGGTCTTGAGGCGCTCGTCGACAGGCAGGGAATTGTGAAAATCAGTATCCATCAGGAGGGTGAATGGCTTCAGTTTGCAGTCAGTGACAATGGGGTTGGCATGTCTTCTGAGAGGGTAGACGAGCTGCTGGAACAGTGCAGGGATATGACGCAGAAGAATGCGATTGGTGTGCGAAATGTATACCGCAGATTATACATATTATACGGAAAAGAGTGCCGGTTTACGATTGAATCAGAACCGGATAAAGGGACAAGAATTTCATTTCGAATTCGAATCAGATGATATGGAGGATTAAGACATGATGGATCACTTACTTTACGGCGCGGCTTACTATGATGAATACATGCCCTGC
>JBJEML010000079.1:0-9443 GCA_051879675.1 Lachnospiraceae bacterium
AAAGACCAGCATAATGCAGATGATCAACAGCACTATACCTGTCACATACTGAATAAAAAATTTCATTCTTTTTTTCATTTGTATTCCTCGCATGACATGAAACTATTGGGAAAGCCGATTGTTCGTACCGGAAAGACCCGGCTTACAGCCGTCTATCGTTTTTTCATATATAACAGTCCAAAGGTGCCAGGACCACAGTTTGTCAGTATCGCAGGAGATGCCTTCTGAAAAACGATCTTTTCAAAGGAGACCTTCTGGCGCACCATCTGCTCGATCTGCTGCAGTTCCCCACTGTTCAACCCCGCATAGGTGATAAACAGCAAACTGTGATCCACGTCACGCCTGTGGGACAGTTCTGATAAAATATACCGCTCCCATGTATGGGCACGTGTTCCCACATGGATGGCTCCTACCGTGATCCTGCTTCGACGCAGTACAATGACCGGATGCAGCATTAATACCTTGCAGATCGTGTGGAGCTTCTCCGAAATGCGGCCGGAACGTGCCAGATACTCCGTACTGTCCACAACAAAGCTCGTACAGATCTTTGAACGATCCGCATCTAACGCGGCAACAATTGCCTCCGGCATCATCCCGGCGGCAGCATATTCCGCCGCCCGAAGCACCAGTAATCCCATTCCACTGGACAGATACCCGGAATCAATGACAAATACATTGTCAAAATTCTTTGCCGCCTCCAGGGCATTGACATAGGCTTCACTGACATGCTTTGCAATGGAAATATGTACCACATACTGTGCTTTTGTCAACTGCTCCGCAAAAAACTCCTCATAATCCGTTATCTGTGGCGCCTGCGAATGAATCTGGCTGTCCTTTGCGCACAAATAGGAAAGCACACCATCAGAATCTGTCTCGATACCATCTAAAAATATACCTTTTCGGGTGCAAACACCATACGGCATGACCGCAATCTGACGGCTGCGGACCATCTGCTCCGGCAGGTCGGACGCACTATCCGTAGTGATCATGACTGTCTTTCGTCTGTTGTGACGGGCTACTGCATTTTCAATCGTTCCAACTGTCTCACCCTCTCCGGTCACACTCACAAGTTCTCTGGGCAGATGCCGCAAAAGCTCTGTCTCCAGACGGATTCCCGTCACCGGCTTTAACAGATAGCCGTCAAATCCCTCACGCCGGTACATTTCCTGGTTCTCACTGCCAGCGTTGGCGGTGAGAATGATCACCGGCACATCATGATTCAGACCGCCCTTTTGCGTGCGCAATGCATGCAGACAGGTGATCCCGTCCATCTCCGGCATCATATGGTCCATGAGGATCACATCGTAGCGTTTTTCAAAGGTCTTTTCCAGACACTGCGCGCCGCTCATTACCGTATCGATCTTCACCTTGGTATCGCGCAACAGCTTCTCCGCAACCATCAGATTGGTCTCATTGTCATCCACAATGAGTACACGCGCATTGGGTGCTTCAAAGGTCTGGCGGTAATGCCTGCTGCGGTTCATCGCGTGGCGTGTCTCCAGATCCAGTTCGCCGAGTTCCGTATCGGACACGACCTTTTGCGGCAGCCGCACGATGAATGTTGAGCCCTTTCGATACACACTGTTGACAGAGATCTCTCCGTCCATCAGATCCACCAGCTGCTTCACGATAGACAGACCAAGTCCCGTTCCCTCGATATAGCGATTCTGCTCCTCGTCCACCCGCTTGAACGCCTGAAACAGATGCGGAATACTCTCTTTTTTGATTCCCATACCGGTATCTGTCACGGAATAAATGACCTCAACCATTCCATCGTCTGTCCTGCCCTTCTGGATCGACAGTGTGATCGATCCCTCCGACGTATATTTGACTGCATTATTCAGCATGTTGATCAGTATCTGCTTGATACGCACCTCGTCACCGTACAGCTGTGCCGGCATCGTCTGATCCACATCCACATGAAATTCCAACCCCTTCTCCTGCGCACGGATCCAGATCATACCAACCAGATCTGAGAGCATCGTACCCACATCATATACCGTGGGCACAATATCCATCTTTCCTGACTCGATCTTGGACATATCCAGAACATCGTTGATCAGCGCCAGCAGCATCTCGCTGGCACTCTGGATATTTGCCGCATCACTCGCCACCTCTTCCGATACATTCTCCCGCAGGATCAGCTCATTAAGTCCGATGATCGTATTGATCGGCGTGCGGATCTCATGACTCATGCTGGAGAAAAAGCGGTTCTGCATCCGGTTTAATTCCTCGATCTCCTTCTTCTGCTTTTTGGTCAGCTCGTTTTCAGCTTTGAAGATCGCATTCTGAAATGCGATCATGCCACAGATCACGCCCGCCACCGTCACCATACTGATATAGGAATCCGAATAAGCCATTGATATTGTATGCGGGATCACATATTCCGTGTGATAAAACGCGATATAGTAACAAACCGCATCCAACGCAACGCCGCAAAGGAGCAAAACAATCTTGATCCTTTTTTCTACCAGAAGGCACACATAAACGATGCCCAGTAAAAACCAGAGCGGCGCGCCTCCGTACACACCTCCGGTAGTGAAAAAATTGTACGGCATCACAACAAACAGAATGAGAACTCCCGTGCATACCGCTCCAAACTGTATTTTGTGAAAACGAATAGATATGAACGTGATCACCCCAAGCAAAAGAAACGCCGCACACAGAGCGATCGTATTCTTTGCATCCTCTCCGGTAAAAAGCCCGCTGATGATCCCGACCGACAAGGCAAACAACCCCACCGACATGATCAGCCGGAACAACCGTTCCTGCAAGGGAAGCGACGGAGAATTAAGCTTACAGAAAAATTTCTTTATTTTCTTATTCATCACTCCTCACCGCCTTTCTTCTCACGGATCAGATCCTGCACCTTCTTTTCTGCCACATCCATCTCAAAATTATCGATATCGGAACGGATATCCTCCAACAGAGCCGATACCGGCTGTCCGTCGCAGGACAAGCCCTGCAGCTTCTTTATGATCTCCTCCGCCCGGTCTGCCTCAAATGTCTTTAGGCAATCGGAGAGTTCTGCAAGGTCACTGCACAGCTCCTCCCGTGAAATAGCAGACTGCATGGAAGCCTGCTCCTGTACTGTCTGAACATCTACCGCTTCATCCGGTGCAAGCACGGCTTTCAGCATACCGGTCAACCTGCCGTAAGCATCTGACAGTTCTTTATGATGCGTATCCAGATAGGTCTCGTCCAGATTTTTTGCGGCTTCCTCCGCACACCTTGCCATTTCGGAAAAAGAATCCGCACCGATCATTTTTGACGTACTCTTCAGCGCATGTACGCAGATCCTGTAATTTCCCCAATCCTTATCTGCGTAAAATTCAGAGAGCTTTTTCTCATTTTTATCATGGTCTTCCATGAATTTTTCCACGATCTGCCGATAAAACCCGGCGTCCTCACAACTATACTGCAAGCCTGCTGCCGTGTTGACCCCTGCTTCCCGCAATTCACCCAGCCAGTCAGAAGGCGCCTCACAGATTATCTTCTCCGGCTCAGCTCCCACCTGACCCCGTGCCTGCTCCCCGGGGGATGTCTCCTTCTTCCGCCGGCTTTCATTTATTCCTCCCCGGTTCAATTTGAGTGAAGACACATATGCCATCTTTGCCCGGGGCAGCACCTTGCGCAGCACACGCTCCAGCTCCAGTGTTTCGATCGGTTTTGAGATAAACTCGTCAAAGCCCTCCCTGAAAAACATCTCTCTGGCACCGCTCACCGCATTTGCCGTAAACGCGATCGCCGTAATATCCCGTTTTGTATCATCCATCAGTTTTTTAATGTGATGAAGTGTCTCCACACCATCCATCTTCGGCATCATGTGATCTAAAAACAGCAGATCAAAATCCTCTTTTTCGCATATTTCTATCGCTTCCATACCGCTCTCTGCCGTCTTTACCTCCATCCGGTAATCGTTCAGGATTCCCTGTGCCACCATCAGATTCATCGGCTCATCATCTACCACAAGCACACGCACATCGGGACAGATCATACGCATATTTTCCCACATCTGCGAGTGTGTGCTGTTATTTGTATTTAAAATGTTGATGATCGGCAGACTGAAGAACGGTTTTTTCATCAGAAAGACTCTGCTGCCCGCCACCGGCGCAAAACTGCCGCCTGCGACAACTACCACCTGCGTGCGCTGTGCCAGCTGCTCATAAAAATCCGGATCCTCCCCGTATTCGTCTGCTCCGATCAGCAGATGCGTCAGCTGATAGATCGATGTGAGCTTTTTCAATTCCTCCAGATCAAACACACGATGGATGCAAAGATCCAGCCCTGCGGCAAGATGACTGATCGTATCGTTGTAATAATTGCGAATCTCTGCTACCTTATATTTTTCCTGACGAAGATAGCATGCCAGACAAAGCTTATCCTTATTTTCCACAACCATGCCGGGGGTCTCATCCACCACCTTCTGCGGAATGGAAATGTCCACCGTTGTGCCCTTTTCAACCTCACTGTGTATCTGCATAAAGCCTTCCATCGTCGATACCATACCCTGCACAATGGGCAGCCCAAGCCCCAGACCCGCAGCCTTGCGGTTTTGTCCCTCGCTTGACTGATAAAACTGTTCCGTGATGCGATGCATATGCTCCTCAGAAATACCTTCACCCGTGTCACTCACGCGGATACACAGATTGATGCCATACTCTTTTTTCAAGCCAAAGATGTAGACATAGATACCACCTGTTTTTGTAAATTTGACTGCATTTCCGATCACATGCTTGAGAATCTTTTTAATCTTTCGACCATCTCCGCACAGCACGGACGGCAGCTTTGGATCTACGTCGATAATGAGCTCCGGCACATGCTCCTTTTGTTCAAACTGTCCTCCCATGACCAGGTCGTTGACGATGGAGGAAATCATATAGCTGTCCTCCACGACACAGATCCTGCCTGTATCGATCTCCGTGTAATCCAATATGTCCTCAATCTGCCCGAACAGGCGCTGTCCTGCCTGCTGAACCGCAAGGATGTCCTCCCGCTTTTTATCATCATTTTCTTTTTTGAGCATGACCGCTGTTATTCCGGTCACGGCATTGATCGGTGTCCGCAACTCATGAGAGACATTGGTCAGAAAATTTTCCGTTCGCCGATTGATCTCCTCCAGATGGCTGACCTCATCTTCCAGTTCCCGCCTTGCATCAGCCCGCCTGCGCATGTTGCTTTTGATCAGCTGCGCAGCCATCGCGACCAACAGGAAATGCAGCAGCAGCCTCGTCACGACCAGTGATGTATACTCCATATTTTTTCCAATGACAAAAATAAGTGTATAGCATACGGTCACATAATAAACCACCACGCACAGTCGGATGACGCTGAATAATTCCATTGCGGAAAACAGGATCATCGCACCGATCATCACCGGTGCCAGATCAAACAGGCTCGTCTCATGCGAACCGTAAAAGAAAAATGCCAGCATCGTCAGGATCACACATAACCATGACCGCTGCTCGCGCGGAATCGCCCTTGTAAAATGAAGCACCCAACACGCTACGCCACCCATCAAAAACAGCGTGGCCGCACTCATATCCCAGCCGAGTAACAACGACTCCCCAAACAGTACCAGCGCAATGACTGTGTAGCTCATCAGCATCATCAGTTGTACTGCGCGTCGTCTCTCATGACCATTATCCATCCCTATACCTCCACATTGATCATCTTTATTTCTCTCTCATCTCATATGCGGTATCCGCATCGATCATCTCCAACATGATATCTGTATATAAGGGATCAAATTGTGTTCCCCGGCCTTTCACAAGCTCCGCACGTATATAATCCTGAGGCAGTACATCACGATAGCTTCTTCGGGAACTCATCGCATCATAGGCATCTGCAACCGCAATGATCCGCGCCTCTTCCGGAATCTCTTCCCCTGCGATCCCATCCGGATATCCCTTTCCGTCATAACGCTCATGATGCCATCTGGCTCCGGTCACAAAACGTGGAAACTCCGTAATATTTGACAGTATCTGTGCACCCAAATCGGGGTGCGTCTTGATAATGCGATACTCCTCATCTGTCAGCCGATCCGGCTTATTAATGATCGCTTTTGGCACTCCGATCTTTCCCACATCGTGAAGCAATCCGATCATATAAATGTCATTCTGCTGCTCCTGCGTAAACCCCGCATTGCGCGCGATCTCTCTTGCGTATTCTGCCACTCTCGTAGAATGACCATTCGTGTATGTATCCTTGGCATCGATCGCGCCGGAAAGTGTCTTTACGATCTGCATGGAGATCCGCTCGAGCTTTTCATGCTGCGCCTTGACGACCTCAGTCTTTTTCTCCACCTCATGGGACAGATCTGTCTGCAGGCGGATCAACTCGATCGTGTGCCGGACGCGCAGTAACAACACCTCCGGCACAAAGGGTTTTTTAATAAAATCCATTGCGCCTGCCTTTAATCCTCTTGTCTCCGTCTCACTGTCATCATCCGCAGTTAAAAAAATAACCGGAATGTCTGCGATTTTCTCATTCGCGCGCACTGCCGCAAGCGTATCAAAACCGTCCATTCCGGGCATATGAATATCCATTAAAATAAGATCCGGTCTGTTTTCCTCCAAAAACCGAATTGCATCCTCTCCTGACTTCAGGCAACTCACGCGCATCTGCTCCGCAGTTAAAATATGGCTTGCCATCCGTAGATTGGATGTGTCATCATCTACTACCATGATCCAATCGTTCATCTTGTCACCTCATCATTCGTATTATCGTGATACTATCAACATTATACTGTTTTCAGCTATTGCTTTCAACAAACTTTTTTCTCAATCCTTTGTTTCAAACACGAACAGTCTGCCCGTTGTAAATATGATCTGAGCTTCCTCATCTACAATCTCATTGCTAATCCCAAGCGAGACGTCCGGTGTAAGCGTTGCACCGTCCAGCGGATATTTCATACCCTTCAGCGTCAGGCCGAAAACTGCGCCGCCGTGCGGGATCAGCGATACAAATTTTCCGTACTGCTCACTTCTGACCATTATAAGCGGCCGGTCTATCAGGCGGACCCGATTGTGCGCGTCCAGCAAGAAGATCGGCACACCGAATTCCAAACCAAGTGCCAGTAGCTGCAGATTGCCAAGCACATGATCCAGACGGCTTCCGGTGGCTCCCACCAGATCGATCTCATCCGGTTCCAGTTCCAACGCGCGGCGCACGGCAAGCTCCGTGTCCGTCCAGTCCTTCTGTGCCGGAAACTGCTCCAGCCGCACATCTGTCCGCGCTTTAAATGCCTCCACCACCCTGCTGTCAGCCGAGTCAAAATCTCCGAGTATCAGATCCGGGCAGATACCGTTACGCCAGAAAAATTCCATGCCGCTGTCGCAGGCGATCACAGACTTATATTCATTTTTTTTGAGCAGATCAAGCACAAATGCGTCCTCGATACTGCCACCGCTGACGATCAAAATGCTGTTTTCTTTTCGCATTGTCTTCACCACTGTTTCCGGTCTTAATATCTGTTTTTTTCCTGTTCCTTTAATTCGGTGTACAACTGCACATAATTCTCATAGCGCAACTGAGAGATCTTTTCCTCTGAAAGCGCCTGCTTCACGCCGCAGTCCGGCTCACTGATATGACTGCAGCCCTGAAATCTGCAATATGGCTCATATGCCTCAAACTCCGTGTAATACTGTTGCAGTTCTTCCTTTTCCATCTGCGGCAGATAGAGAGAGGAGAAGCCCGGCGTATCCATAATGTACGAATTGCCCTCGATATGGATCAGCTGAGTGTGACGCGTTGTCTGCTTTCCCCTGCCGATCTTTTCAGACACTGCGCCCGTCTCCATCGTAACCTGCGGCTGAATACGATTGATGAGCGATGATTTGCCGACCCCGGACGGACCTGCGATCGTCGTCGTTTTCCCGCGCAGATGCTGCATCAGGCGATCGATCCCCTCATCCTTTTTTACGCTGATGAACTCCACCGGATAACCGCTTGCCTCATAGCTCTTCGCGTACTCCCGCCTCACCTCCTCCGACACCAGATCGGATTTATTGAAGCAGATGCACACCGGCACATTTTGTCTTGCCATCAGCACCAGAAAACGGTCAAGCAGGTTGAAGTTCGGATCCGGCGTTGCCGCTGCAAAAACAATGAGCGCCATATCCACATTGGCAACTGCCGGGCGGATCAGCGCATTGTTTCTGGGCAGAATACGGACAATATTGCCCTTGTGCTCTTCTTCATTAATAATGTCGATCTCTACCAGATCGCCCACCAACGGCTTGATGCCCTGCTGGCGGAAGATTCCTTTTGCTTTACATTCATAAATTCCGGATCCTACCACGTGAACGTAGTAAAATCCGGAAATTCCTTTTAGTATCTTTCCCTGCATGTGCAAAGATTCCTTTTATATAGCTCTTTTATTTCGGTCAGTTCTGCTTTTGGAATGTCTGCGGAGCATTCTGCGTGTACGAAGACACTTCGCCATCCTCAGTCTCCATCACCCACTCGATCACAAGTGTACCGCTATCACTCTTAATGTTCGTAACCCGAATAGAGAACGGGAAGGAATCCACAGAAACATTATCCCATGTATCCAGCTCATTTCCGTCCGCATCCAGCAGCTTAATATTTGCAGACACCACCGTGTCATTGTCAGGCGGCAGCTTGATATTTGCACTGAACATATAGAGAATTTCCTTTGGTCCAAGGCTGACAACGATATTGACTGTCGTTCCGCTGTAAACCGTCTTTCCTGCTATCTCGCTCTGATCAATGACCCTGCCTTCCTCTACCTCGTCACTGTAGTCTGTGCTGACTGTGCCCACCTGAAGTCCTACACTCTCAAGTGCTTTGCGCGCCTCTTCTTCTGTATGGTTCTTCAGATCCGGCACTGTCACGGATTCCTTACCCTGACTGACAACGATCGTCACCTTTGTTCCTTCGGGCACCATTGTACCGCTCTCCGGATTCTGTCTGATGACCTCGCCCTCCGGAACCTGATCAGAACTCTCATACTCTCTGTTATAGTCCAGACCGGCATCCTGAAGCATACCGATCGCAGCAATATCTCTGTATCCGGTCACCTTCGGCACCGCGATCTCACTCTGACCCTTGCCGCTGCTGACAACGACACGTACCATCGTGCCCTCATCCACCATGTCGCCCTGCGGGATATCCTGTGAGATGATCTGCCCCTGCTCATATTCCTCAGACTCCTCGGTCGATGCCTGATAAATTTTCAGTCCCATTGCATCAAGCTCAGCCTTTGCCTCATCGAAGCTCTTGCCGCGCAGATCGATCATCTCTACTTTACCGGACTCATCTACGATCTCATCCACCGACGGTTCTTCCGCCGTCTTATCGCGCTTGCCGCCAAAAAGTCCTGCCATACTTCCGATCAGATAAATAATAATGATGATGATGATCACTGCCGTGACAATACCAAGGATCGTGACTGCCTTCTCCATCTTTGGATTCAGGAA
>JBJEML010000080.1:0-1823 GCA_051879675.1 Lachnospiraceae bacterium
AACAAGATAATATGAAATGACCTCACATTTGTAATATCGTGGATTCGCCACTATACTGTAATTGACGACTAAATCAATAGACAGTGGTTTACCACATACAAAAGGAGGTCATTTATGAATAGAATACTAAAAATCGGAATGGATGTCCATAGCACCAGCTACACTTTATGTGCAATGGAGCCCGTGCTTGGAGGAGAAGACAGAATTTTTGCAAACATTCAGGTAACATCTGATTATAGAAATGTGATTCAGTTTATTGACAAATTAAAGGAAAAGCTGGGCTCTTCCGACTCCTATTCCATCGAGTGCGGTTACGAAGCTGGATGCCTCGGCTACTCACTTTATCACCAGCTGACCAAAGCCGGAGTCAAATGCACGATTCTGGCACCGACAACGATGCTGACACAGCAAGGAAAACGGGTCAAAACCGATAAGCGTGACGCTGTGATGATTGCGCAGTGCCTTTCCTATGGTGGCTATCACGCGGTTCATGTTCCTGCAGATAAAGATGTCTCCGTTAAAGAGTACCTCCGAATGCGGGATGACCACAAAGTGGCGCTGAAGAAGATTAAACAGCAGATCAATGCATTCTGTCTCCGGCAAGGGTATTTTTATGCCGGCAATAAATGGACCATCAAGCACTTGAACTGGCTGAAAAAGCTGGTTCTCTCGGATTTGTATCGTGAAACGCTGAATGAGTACCTGACATCCTATGAGGAGCAGACAGCAAAGATTGAGCGGTTTGATAAGAGGATCGAGGAGCTGGCGGAAGATTCGGATTATCAGGAGAATGTCAAAAAACTCGGTTGTCTACTTGGAATCAAAACACATACCGCACTGTCTCTGATTGTTGAAACTGGCGACTTCAAGCGCTTCAGGAAAGGAAATACCTATGCTGCTTTTCTTGGACTTGCGCCGGGAGAATCTTCAAGTGGTGAAAAAATCAACCGCACCGGAATCACTAAAGCCGGAAACAGTCATCTGCGCACGCTTCTCATTGAGGCTGCAAGGGGAATGTGCAGAGGGCGAATTGGATATAAGTCAAAGGTGCTCCGTTCCAGACAGGATGGAAATCCTACAGAAGTCATAGCCTATGCAGATCGTGGCAATACAAGAATGAGAAGCAAATATTATCGAATGATTCGTCATGGAAAAAAGGATAATGTGGCAGTGGCGGCGGTAGCAAGGGAACTTGCCTGCTTCATTTGGGGACTGATGACGAATAATATTACCCCCAAGGAAGAAGGGACGAAAGCTGCATGAATAACATCCTGTACATCTGCCTGTCAAGGATGCTTCGCACCGCTTGCGCGGCAAGTCCTGTGACAGACAGCTGTCCATGATGTTAATGGACAGTTAGGCGGGAATCGGCAGAAAACTGCGATTCCCGTAACAATACTTATTAAAGTACATATTTGACAGCATCTGGAAGGAGCTGCGATCACTGTAAGGTTCGAGTCATCTGCGAAAAGCCTTTGTGGCACATTAGTGATCCACGCTACAAGATCGCAGGGCTCACGGCGGACCATTAGCCTGTAGGTAACCAATCCACGAATAACAGAGTGGCCACATGCCGGGAACTGTTAAATCAAAGCTCTTTCCAGATGCTGTCAAGAAAATACAAATGTGCCATGCCGAGAGAAGAAACTTTCTTGTAATCGTCTCTTGACAACGGTCACTTCATAACAGGCTTTCTGTAGTAAGAGTTCTCATAACTTTTATCTTTCTCACACCGACAGGAAGAGCAGTGTTAAGTCCGTCCATCTGCTGCCACTTAAGGATTGAAAGCTGACAGAGCTTCTTCCTTGCCGCAGTCATAATGG
>JBJEML010000081.1:0-43840 GCA_051879675.1 Lachnospiraceae bacterium
AGTAATTATAATGTTTGATGAAAAATTCGCTCTTATTTTTCATAAAAACTTCCTTCTTACGCGAAGAAGCCCGCTGTTTCAGCGGGCTTCTTTATTGTGGTGCGCCGATGGAGCGGCGCATCCCGTTGAGTTTTTATCTGAGTATATAGCGGACAGCCGTGCCCTCGTTTAGATAGCAGGCAGAGAATCCGGTGCGTGTCGTGCAGAAGTAGACCTCTACGACAGAGGGCGTTTGCGGAACATCGTCTGTCAGCAGCTCCGTGTCGTCAAAGCGAAACAGGATTCCCTCTTTGCTGCAGAATGCGTAGGAGGTATATGTGCCGTCACCGGCAGTGCGGTAGGACTGCTTCTCGATCTCGAAACGGGCTGCCTGTTTTTGCTCCAGAACCTGTGTGCCATGCGTGGCGGTGGACAGATAGAGCAGCGCCGCTGTGAGATATCCGGTGATAAGGATGGCAAAAACGGGAAGGACACGGACAGCTTTGTGCTTCCGCATTTGCAGAATGACGAGCATGTTCAGTGCGAGTGTTGCAACCGCGATGATCAAAAACCAGAAAAAAATACTCATGGGTAATTATCCTTTCACGAATCGTTGTATTCGGATGTAGATACGCCTTTATCATAGCGGATACGGCATGGCCGTGTCAATAATAAAAAGACCCGTTGTTGATTCTCTTGTGAGCGGGTGGTATGTACCGCATAAATGCCCACACAAATAATTGCGGGTGTTTGCGGCTTGTCGGCCGGCAGGATTTAGGCTATAATGAACATAAGAGAGGTAATATATGTAATGCCGCACGGCAGGAAGGACTATGGGGGATGGATTTATATAATAATTACGGGCAATTGATCTTTATGCTGATTCTTACTGTGTTTTTGCTGGTGCTCACGCACATTAACCACAGTCGGGATACCATGCGTTGTCGGATACTCAAACTGAGTATTTGGATCCTGCTGATCAGCCAGTTGTTTGATATTTTTCGTACTCAGGTGTGCTGTGAGGGCATTGTGTATTCGGAACCGGCGATCTATGTCATCTTTGTCGGTTATTATCTGAGTGCATCGACAGTTATGATTCTGATCGTCATGTACATGCTGATGCAGTTTCCGCAGCTTACGGGGCGGACGCAGCTGCTGTATACGATTTTCTTCGTGTGCGAGTGCACGGTCTTTGTACTGTTTCTTCCGACAAATCTGACGGGATTTGCCTATTCGATCAAAATGGGCAGATTTGTCTCAGGTATTGCGGATGAGCTGTTTTTCATGACACGTCTGATCGTTCTGATCGGTTTTCTGATCGCGGTATGGCTGGGGCGTCGGTTTCTGGCACCGAAGCTGTTTCAGAACTGGATGACGATGCTTGTGCTGGCGGTGGGTATTCATGTAATGGCGCTTTTTGTGAATAATCTGCATGTGTTCGGCTTTTTTGCGAATGTATTCCTTGCAACAGCGTTTTTCATGTTTCACAGCGGTACTTACGAGGAGGGAACCGCACGCATGGGCGCGGACATGTATCGCAGTGAGCTGGATTATCATCTGGCAAAAAAGCGGGATTTTTATATTTTTGAGATACAGATTCGCAATTACGACCGGCTTGTGGAGCGCAGGCTATACAGTGAGGAGGAGATGGACGGTCTCTACGGTATGTTTGCGGCAAAGCTCACCGGTGAGAGAAAGGATATCATGCTATTCCAGAAAAAGTATACAAGTCTCGGTGTGATCATTCCGCAGATGCACCCGGAGGAAGCAGTACAGCTGGCAGAAAAGATGCGAGACTGGATGAGTGAGTTTTTTGGGGGTAAGCCGGTCTTTGGCATTGCAGCTGCCGAATGCCCGAAGTATGCAGGACGGTTTGTCGATGCGGAGCGTCTGCTGCGCTTTTTACAGAAGAAATGCCCGAAAAACAACTATTATTTCTGCGATGAGACAGACTATGAGGAGTTTTGTGAGCGTGATGAGATTCTCCGCCTGCTGCATGATATGCATCTGGAAAAACAGGATGTGGTTCTCTTCGGAAGGCCGATCATCGAGTGTCGGAATTCGCGTGTGACGCGCTTTGAAATTCTTTGCCGCCTGCAGATGGCGGGCAAGGGTATCGTTCATTCAGAGCATGTCATCCGGCTTGCTGAGCAATACGGTTATATCCACGATGTGAATATGGAGGTACTCGCAAATGTATGTGATTTTCTGATGACAGAGACGGCCATCAGGCAGAATCTGAAGGTATTGCTTCATATTTCCGGAGAGGAACTGGAAAAACCGGGATTTGCGGAGGATGTGCTGGAGATCATCAGAGACTATGATCTGACACCGGAAGCGCTTGGTTTTGAAGTGACGATGATGCCTGGTGAGTGCGATATCAGCCGGATGCGTGAGGTGATGAGCACTCTGCGGGAGCACCGGATCGTGTTTGTGCTGACGGATTTTGACCCGTCAATCGTGAATTTTGAGAGTGTTATGGGGCTGCCCTTTGAAACGATCAAATTTGAACGTCACTGTGTCATGCGTGCATCCGACAATGCGTTGTGTTACGATGTCATGGGCATGCTGGTGGATCTGTTCAAGGAGCATGGCTTTCAAGTGGCATTTAAAGGGATTGATAATGCAAAGCTGGAGGAGATTGCGCTGTCCCTGAACGCAGATTTTGTTCAGGGTGAAAAATATACAAAGCCGTTTCCGATTGAGCGGATTGAGGAACAGACGGACCTGCAGGCGATGTATTAAGATTGGTCAGGCGATTTACTGTTGAGACTGTGAAAGGAAGGATTTATTTATGCAGCATCAGTTGACGAAACAGGATATTCAAAAGATGGAGGAGGAGATCGAGTACCGCAAGCTCGTTGTACGAAAGGAAGCACTTGAGGATGTGAAGACAGCTCGTGCACACGGAGACCTCAGTGAAAACTTTGAATACAAGGCGGCAAAGCAGTTCAAGAATCAGAATGAAAGCCGTATTCGTTATCTGGAGCGTATGATCAAGACGGCAGACATCATTGATGATGCGTCCGCGGAGGATGAAGTCGGTATTCACAATACAGTGACGGTCTACATTGAGGAGGATGATGCGGAGGAGACCTACCGCATTGTAACAACGGCGCGGGGAAATTCTCTGAAGCGGATGATCAGTATTGAATCTCCGCTCGGCAAAGCCCTGTTAGGTCATAAGGTCGGAGACCGGGTACTGGTCGAGGTAAATGCGGACTACAGCTATTACGTTGTGATACGCGCAATCGAAAATACGCCGGAGGATGAATCCGAGACATTGAGAAAATTTTAAATTTGAAGACGGACTGTGCAGATACACAGTCCGTTTCTAATCATTCACTTAGTTGAAAGGATTCACATACCGGCTGTCAAACAGTTCCTCCTCGATCTCGAGCAGGCGGTTGTATTTGGCGACGCGCTCACTGCGGCAGGGAGCACCGGTCTTGATCTGACCGCTTCCTGTTCCGACGGCGAGATCTGCGATAAACGTGTCCTCCGTTTCACCGCTGCGGTGGGAAATGATCGTGCGGTAGCCGTTTCGGTGCGCCAGCTCAATGGCATCGAGTGCTTCTGTGAGAGAACCAATCTGATTGACCTTGATGAGGACTGCGTTGGCAGCTCCTTTTTTGATACCCTCTGCAATGCGCGCGGGGTTGGTCACAAAGAGGTCATCTCCGACGAGCTGCACATGGCTGCCGATCCGTTCGGTCAGTTTTACCCAGCCATCCCAGTCGTTTTCGTCGAGACCGTCTTCGATGGAGACGAGCGGGTAGCGGTCGCACAGGTCGGCGTAGTAGTTGATCATTTCGTCAGTGGTACGGTTGATGGAAATACTCTCTGTGTCGGGCATGGCAGCGTCCACTGTGGACTGGGCATCCTTCTTTAGCGCGCTTTCACCGGGGAAATAGTAGCAGCCGCTGTCCGGGCTGTATAATTCACTGGCGGCTGCATCCATCGCAAAGACGACATCCCTGCCCGGCGTGTAGCCTGTGTTTTCTACAGCGCGCATGAGGTAGTCAAACACCGCATACGCATCCGGGAGATCGGGCGCGAAGCCACCCTCATCGCCGACCGCAGTGGAAAGCCCGTCTTTTGCCAACAGCTCTTTTAAGGTATGATAGATTTCAGCGCCTATACGCAGGGCATCATGAAAGCTGTCAGCTCCGACAGGCATGATCATAAATTCCTGAAAATCAAGGTGATTTTTTGCGTGAACACCGCCGTTCAAAATATTCATCATCGGGACCGGCATCCGGTTTGCATTGCATCCGCCGATGTAGCGGTACAGGGGGGTGTGTAACGCATCAGCAGCGGCGCGTGCTGCGGCGAGGGAGACGCTTAAAATACTGTTTGCGCCAAGCTTCGACTTGTTGTCTGTGCCGTCCAGCTGAATCATACGGTAGTCGAGCTTGCGCTGTTCAAATACGTTGTCGCCGTTTAAGAGCTTGTGGATGGCATCATTTACATGAGTGGCGGCGGTAAGCACACTTTTGCCGAGATATTGTGCCTCGTGATCGCGCAGCTCCACGGCCTCGTGTTCACCGGTGGAAGCGCCGGAGGGGACAGATGCGCGTGCGGTGATCTCCTCGGCAGACAGCCTTGTCTCCAGTGTGGGATTTCCTCTGGAATCGAGGATCTGTCTGGCATAGATATGGGTAATGGGTTTGTTGTGGTTCATAATAAAAGCCTCCTGTATTTTGTAATCCTTTGGTTAGGATTTCCAGTCAGGAGGCTTTTTATTCGTGATGAAAGATTATTCTGCCGTTTGTGACAGGATGCCATCTGCGTCGAGGGAAATGCCGGTTGATATGCTTTCCAGATAGTCGAAGATGTCAGTCTGTTGTGAGCCCTCGCAGGCGACGGTGCGGGCATTTGACGCTGTACCGGCGATGAGCTGAATGACAGGTTCCTTTTCGCCGTCAATGGTTACCTTAACGACGGCTGTCTTTGGAATGTCCCGGTTGAAGATAAAGTTTCCGAGGCTGTAAAAAACAGGTTTATCTTTATAATATGTAATTCCCTGGAGCACATGCGGATGTGAACCGATCACCAGATCGGCACCCGCGTCAATGTACTGTTTGGCCATCGATACCTGATAATCCTGAGGATATTCATCGCGCTCAATACCCCAGTGGACAAAGACTGTGAGGTAATCACAGCTGTCCCGCGCAGCCTTGATCGCTGCCACAAGCCTTGTGGGGTCATAGGTCGTAAAGACACCGGGGGAAGCGTTCTGCACATCCCATGAGACGACGGGGATCACGCGCGAGGCCGCGAGAAAACCAAAGGTTTTGCCACCGGCTTTCTTTGTGATGAGCGCCCCGGCACGGGATGGATCGTTGCCGGCTCCCATGTAGTCAATGCCTGCGCGATCCAGTGTGTCAAATGTGTCCTGCAGCGCCTCCGGACCAAAATCAAGCACATGATTGTTGGCAAGTGTGGCGATATCGACGCCCATGTCCGTGAGGACGCTGACGTACGTCGGATCCACACGGAAAGTGAACTGTTTGTCCGGTGCCTGCGTGCCGCGTGTGCTGAACGGAAATTCATTATTGATCACGGTGATATCCGCGTTCTGCAGTTCGTTCAAAAGCTCCGGTGAGAGTACACCTTCGATGCCGCTGTTCTTATAGTTATTCAGGACATGATCGGACAGCAGTACATCGCCGGTGAACAGAAGCGTGACAGGTTTTGTTTCCTTTGATGGCGCCGGTTCTGTCTCCGGTTCTGTCTCCGGCTGTGGCTCTCGTTCCGGTGCATCATCATAGGACGCTTCCTTATGGGCCGGATCGGTTTCGCTGCCGCCTGTATTTGAATCGGACGGAGTGGAAATGGTCAGGTCTGCCGATATATTCATATCGTCTGATACCCGGCCTAAATCGGCTGTCCGGCTGCGATTCAGATGTGAATTGGCAATCAGCAGAACAATCAGTGAGAGTGCTAATACCGGTAACAGGATCACAAGGACACGCTGGATACAGCGAAGTGATCTTTTGGGCTGTCTGTGCATAGGGATCATTCCTTTCGTAACGATTCAGTACAGTATGTACCTTAAAGATAGCATATTTTCACGAAAAATAATAGTTGAAATCGAAAAACAACTGTGTTATACTCTTAGAAGTTGTGAGATTCAAAAAACAGGAAGAAATAGGAGGTGTAAATCGTGGCAGTTTTGAAGACAATACTAACAATCGTGTTAGTTATCATATGTATCGCATTGACAGTTTTGATTCTTATGCAGGAAGGAAAGTCCGCAGGACTCGGAGCCATCGCGGGAGCATCAGATACCTACTGGAGCAAAAACAAGGGACGCTCCATGGAGGGTATTCTGGTAAAGATAACGAGAGTGCTGGTTATCTTGTTTATTGTGATTTCCTGTGTACTGAACATCGGAAGCTTATCATAAGATAAAAGGGAAAGGAACTGTCTTAACGGACAGTTCTTTTTATTTTCTTAATGAAAAAAGGAGAAGAAATGGACAAATTCGAAGAACGCAAAAACACAATCTACGCCCTGATCTGTGACGACCTTTATGTCCCGATGAAGGTCAAGGAGATCGCAATCCTTCTGGATATACCGAAAACCATGCGGGAAGAGCTGCAGGAGGTGTTGGATGCACTTGTGGCAGAGGGTAAGGTTGAGGTTTCCAAAAAAGGAAAATATGCAAAGGCGCAGGCGCATGTGCTCACCGGGGTATTTGAGAGCAATGCAAGGGGCTTTGGATTTGTGCGTGTGGAAGGCGAGGACGAGGATATCTTTGTCGGGAAAGACGACCGTGGCGGTGCCATCCACAATGACACGGTACAGGTACAGGTCACTGCGAGCCCTCAGGGGAAGCGCAGAGAGGGAAAGATCGTAAAGGTGATCGCCCACGGAAAGACCCGCGTGGTCGGTACGTACGAGGCGAGCAAAACGTTTGGCTTTGTTGTGCCCGACAATGCGCGTTTCACAGAGGATATCTTCATCCCGCAGGAACACTCGATGGGCGCGGTCGCAGGACACAAGGTAGTTGTGGAGCTGACAGAGTTTGGTGGTGGCGGAAAGAAGCCGGAGGGCCGGGTGGTGGAGATCCTGGGACATATCAATGATCCCGGCACCGATATTCTCGCGATCGCAAAGGACTTTGAACTTCCGATCGAGTTTCCGGAAAAGGTGTTAAATCAGGCGATACGAGTGGGAAAGCCGGTCAGCGAGGCTGATATGGCAGGACGCCTGGATCTGCGCGGCGTGCAGATGGTGACGATCGACGGAGAGGACGCGAAGGATCTGGATGATGCGGTATCTCTTACGATGGAGGGCGAGAATTACCGGCTGGGCGTGCACATTGCGGATGTGTCGAACTATGTGCAGGAGCACTCTGCGCTCGATGAGGAGGCGCTGGAGCGCGGAACATCCGTATATCTGGTGGATCGTGTGATCCCGATGCTGCCACACACACTCTCAAACGGCATCTGTTCACTGAACGCTGGGGAAGACCGGCTGGCACTGAGCTGTATCATGCTGATCAACCCGAAGGGGCAGGTCATTGATCATGAGATCGCAGAGACAGTTATCAACGTGGATGCACGCATGAGCTATACGAGCGTCAACAAGATCCTTGCACTTCATGATGAGGCTGAGACCGCGCGTTATGAAACGCTCGTGCCGATGTTTCGACAGATGGAACAGCTGGCGGCAATTCTGCGGTCAAAACGGAAAAAGCGCGGAAGCATTGATTTTGATTTCCCGGAGACAAAGGTCATTCTGGATGAAACCGGATTTCCGGTCGAGATCCGACCGTATGAGCGCAATGTGGCGACGAAGCTTATCGAGGACTTCATGCTGATCGCCAATGAGACTGTGGCGGAGGACAATTTCTGGCAGGAACTTCCATTTGTGTACCGGACACATGAAGAGCCGGATCCGGACCGGATCAAAAAGCTGACTGCTTTTATCAATAATTTTGGTTATAATATCCATACGGATGGTGGCGAGATCCATCCGAAGGAGCTGCAAAAGCTATTGGAAAAAATCGCAGATACGCCTGAGGAGACATTGATCAGCCGGTTGACGCTGCGCTCCATGAAGCAGGCAAAATATACGCCGGATTGTACCGGACATTTCGGACTGGCGGCCAAATATTACTGTCATTTTACATCGCCGATCCGCCGTTATCCGGATCTTCAGATTCACCGCATCATCAAGGACCGCCTGCGCGGACGCATGGATGAACGGAAAAAGGAGCACTATGAAAAGATCCTTCCGGAGGTCGCCAGACAGTCGAGCGAGCGGGAGCGGCGTGCGGAGGAGGCAGAACGGGAGACCGTAAAGTTGAAAAAGGTGCAGTATATGTCAGAGCATATCGGCGAGAATTTTACCGGTGTGATCTCTTCTGTGACGGCGTGGGGCATGTATGTGGAACTGCCGGATACGATCGAGGGCATGGTGCACGTGACATCGTTGCGGGATGATTTTTATCACTATGTTGAGGAGTCTTATGAGCTGGTCGGCGAGGTGACCGGCAACCGCTACAAGCTGGGACAGACCGTGAACGTCACTGTCGTTGGGACAGACGAACTCATGCGGACAATCGATTTTGAACTACAAGTTTAGATATTTTGTGTAGAAAAACAGTTTGATATGTGCTATACTAAAGAAGATAAAAACAAGGGCCAGTAATGGTTTCGACAGGGGCTTTGAAGCTGGAGAAGCGAGCCGCACGGGATGCGTAAATTCCAAAATTAAAATTAAACGCTAACAATAATAAATTAGCTTACGCTGCCTAAGATTTGGCAGTAGTCCGACCGGACGCACCTACACGACCGGAGCCGGGCTTCATCCATGTAGGAAACGACAGATGCAAAGCTTTGAGCATCTGGGCGTATCATGAAGCTACCAAACCCACCAGGGTGTCTGTTCCCGGGTGGCAGAGGGAAACTTAAATAACAGACTACGCTCGTAGAAGTACAGGGAATAGGTCTTTGGACACGGGTTCAACTCCCGTCTGGTCCACTATTTGTGGTAAGGAGTGACCCACCGGAGGTGGGAAGCGCCCTGATGACCTGCGCAGGCGCCCATCCGGACGAAGACCGGATTTCATTGCGCCTGCTCTTTTTATCGAATGCATAAGGAGGAAAAGCCTATGTTTCAGTTTACAGAGGATTGTAGAATCGGCATACCGCAGATTGACAGTGAGCATGAGTTTTTGTTCAGTATCATGAACCAGATCACGGAGACGCTGCAAAAGGGACTGGATGTCGATGATGAAAGGCATCAGCTGGAGAACTATCTGACACAGCTGAAGGAGTATGGTGCCAACCATTTCGCGCATGAGGAGGCATATATGGAGGAACACGGTGATCCGGAGCTGGAGCACCAGAAAAAGGCACATGCAACATTCGTAAAAAAGATCGAAAATATCGATCTCCAGGATCTAAACTCACTGGAAAAACGTAAAATGTTAGAGGACATGATCCTGTTTCTGACAAAGTGGCTGTACCATCATATTCTGGGCAGTGACACGCTGATCGGACATGTGTGGAACAATGCGGATAAGGATGCGGAGGAGATCGACGATATCTGCGCTTTTACGGAAATGTATTGGACGCATATTCCGCTGGTGGATAAGGAACATGCCAAACTGTTTGAGATTATTGGGCGTGCATATCATCTGGTGGGACATTGCAAAGATGAGCTGGATTATGACAGTGTCATGGGTATTTTGGATGAACTGGAGGATTATACACACTATCATTTTTCCCATGAAGAGGAATATATGGAATCCATTGCTTACAGTGGTCTGGAGGCACAGCGCCGTGCGCACGGAGCATTTCTGGCGAAGCTGGCGGATAAGGATGAGGCGGAACATATTGAGGACCGCAGAGCATACGTGGAGGACATGCTGGACTTTTTGTTTGCATGGCTGAATCGACACATCCTCAGGATGGATAAGTTGATTCCGGCACCAAAAGTGTAGATCATCGGTGAAAAAGCCGTATAATGAATACATATATTATTTTATGAAATGGAGGAAAAGGTATGAAGGGAAATGTAATCGTCGGGCAATCAGGGGGACCGACCGCAGCGATCAACTCAAGTCTTGCAGGTGTATACCGTACGGCGATCGATCGTGGGGCAAAGAAGGTGTACGGTATGCTGAACGGTATTCAGGGCTTGCTCGAGGAGAAGTATATCGACCTCTCCACCCGTATTACAAATGAGCTGGATGCGGAGCTTTTAAAGCGGACGCCGTCCGCATATCTGGGCTCATGCCGCTACAAGCTGCCCGGTATTCATGAGGATATGGCAGTCTATGAAAAGATTTTTGCGTTTCTCGAAAAAATGGACATTGAGGCATTCATCTACATCGGCGGTAATGACTCGATGGATACAATTAAAAAGCTGTCTGATTATGCGATCATCACCGGCAGTGCCATTCGTTTTATCGGCTGTCCGAAGACGATCGACAATGACCTGGCTCTGACAGACCACACGCCCGGCTACGGCAGTGCGGCAAAATATATCGGCACTTCTGTTAAGGAGATCATTCGCGACAGCTTCTGTCTGCGCTATGATAAAGGTGTAGTGACGATTATTGAGATCATGGGTAGAAATGCAGGCTGGCTGACCGGTGCTGCAGCGCTGGCAAAGGGGGAGGACTGCTCCGGACCGGATATGATCTATCTGCCGGAGATCCCGTTTGATTTCCAGAAGTTTAAGGAAAAAGTGGCAAAGCGTCTGGAGAAGAAGAGTTCTGTCGTTGTGGCAGTTTCCGAGGGTATTCATACGGCAGACGGGAAATATGTCTGTGAATACGGCGCCAGCATTGATTTTGTGGATGCATTCGGACACAAGCAGCTGTCAGGAACCGCGAGCTATCTGGCGAGCTTCATTGCGGGCGAGCTGGGCTGCAAGACCCGTGCGATCGAGTTGAGTACGCTGCAGCGTTCAGCTTCTCACTTATCCTCCCGTGTGGATATTCTGGAGGCATATCAGGTGGGTGGTGCCGCGGTCAAGGCAGCAGATGAGGGCGATTCCGGAAAGATGGTCGTGATCGTCCGCACATCGGATGATCCGTACCAGAGTACGACAGAAGTCAAGGATGTGCACAAGATCGCAAATGACGAGAAGCTCGTTCCCAGAGAATGGATGAATAAAGAAGGAGATTATGTGACGGAGGAATTTGTCAGTTATGTGCGCCCGCTGATCCAGGGCGATGTATCGCCGATCATGGTAGATGGTATTCCTCGTCATCTGTATAAACCGGAGGAATAAGAAGACAGGTTATGGCAAAGGAAGCATCAAACTTTAGGCTGATTGCAAACAACAAAAAGGCACGGCACGACTACTTTCTGGAGGAGACCTTCGAGGCGGGTGTGGAGCTGCACGGAACGGAGGTTAAGTCACTGCGTCAGGGCAACTGTAGCATCAAGGAGGCGTTTATCCATATCGAAAACGGTGAAGTTATCATCTACGGTATGCATATCAGCCCCTACGAGAAGGGCAATATTTTTAATAAAGATCCCATGCGTCCCAAGCGTCTTTTGATGCATAAGAAGGAGATCATGCGATTGCTCGGAAAGATAAAGGAAAAGGGCTATACGCTCGTGCCGGTGCAGGTGTATTTTAAGGGCAGTCTGGTAAAGGTGGAGATCGCGTTGGCACGGGGCAAAAAGCTCTATGACAAGCGACAGGACATCGCGAAGAAGGATGCACGCCGGGAGGCAGAGCGGGATTTCAAGGTGCGGAATCTCGGATAACTGAATACAAGGGCAGCCGGATGGCTGTATCAGCAGGTGTTTCGGATGAAAAGCATACGGAACACCTGCTTTTTTATTGCTCTAGATATGAAAAAATATGAAAATAAAATAATTAAAAGGAAAAATATTGTAAATAAATTAAAAAGAATGTAAAATCATAAAATAGAGTTATATAGAATGTAAAAAATGTTTAAAGAATGTAAATAAATGCATTATATATAAAAAAAATGAAAAAAAAATAAAAAAAATGTAAAAAAGTGTTTACAAATGAAAAAAGATGAAATATAATAGGATTCAAGGAGGCATCGGTATGCTGGATGAAAAATTATATACAGTAGCGGATGTCGCCCAGGTAACCGGTATGACGAGTCGAACCATCCGTAACTATTTGAAAGATGGTACACTTACCGGACAGAAGATTGGTGTTCAGTGGCGGTTTACCGAAGATGAGATAAAAAAGTTATTTTCCAGACAGACGCCGGGACAGAGCTCGCCATCACAGATTGTGCGGAGCTTCCTCGGAGAGCAGGAGCGTTCAGGTGCAGCTTTTTGTGCACTGCTTGATTTCCCGGAAGTCACGGAAATAGATGGAATGGAACTGTATCGCAGACTGCAGGAAGAACGCGGTGAAGGGATCAGCTCCATGTCATACGAATATCACGACGAGGGACAACTGTTGCGTGTTGCGGTCAGCGGCGATGCAGGAGCGGTCATGGACTTGTTGGAACAGATGAAGGCAGGGATGAAAAATGCTTGAGCAGAGAGCAGTCCATATGACCGAGGAGGAGATCGACGCATATTACAGACAACGTCGTGAAGAGGATCTGAAGCGTTACTATGCGATTCAGGCGAACCGTGCGATCCGTGAGGATCGCGGCAGACTGATCCGATTGGTAGTTTTGACGGTTGCAGCACTCGTCGTATGTACAATATTTTTAAAACTGAATTTTCAGGTGCAGCAGCAGATGTATCGCGTTGCGGTTCTGCAAAAGGAGATCGATGCACTGCATCTCGCGAATGAAGATGCGCAAAAGCGTCTGGAGGATGCCAGAAATTTACACACGGTCCGGGAAAGGGCGACTTTGCTCGGAATGGGGTATCCGAAGGAGGGGAATGTCATTTATTATTCGGTAGACGACACCGATTATATGTTTCAGACCGGAGACATTCCGCAATCGTAGCTGCCAGATACATGGCAGCGGTATCAAATTTTATATTGCCTTCCTATGAATTCTTTCAATCAAACGGGCAGATACGTTTTTGTATCTGTCCGTTTGGAATTTTCAGAAATAATATTCCTGCAAAGTGCTCTGATTGTGCTTTACATCATAGAAAAAAGAAGATAAAATAGAAATGAATATACAAAAATGTCGAGGAGAAGTGCGCTTATGAATGTTATTTATATGGTCGTCCGTGTTATTCAGTTTGTGTTGTTTTTGCTCTCGTTCGGACTGGTCTATCGAATTTATAATGAAAAAAACACAACAAAACAGAGAATCCTCTTGCTGGCATCCATCTGTGCGGTGCTGAATATATACGGATATCTGGAAGCTCTCTCTACAATTTCAGAGCAGAGCAGTAAGTGGGCGGTACGTTCCCAGTATGTGACCGCACTTTTATTCATGGTAACGATGCTACATCTGATCTCGATGTTTTGTGATTTTCGGATAAAAAAGTGGCAGACGGTCATGATGTGGATCATCAATGCGATCTTTGTGACGTTGCTTTTTATTGATGAAAGTATCAATATCCTGTTTCACCGGTATTCCTTTACGGGAAAGTTGCTCGCGGTTCAGATCCGTTTTGAAGTCCTGCCGCTGGGATATGTGTATATGACTTATATGGCACTTGTTGCCGTGGCAGTTCTGTATGTGGGAACGATCGTGCGGCAGAGCATGAGACGTGACAGCGTCATTACGATCATTGCATTTTCGACAGTGCTTCCGTGTGTGGCATATCTGCTCAATCTGGCAGGCCTTACGGGGGGCTTTGATTTTGGACCGACACTGATGATGTTTTCGTGCTGGCTGACCTATCATTTCAATAAAAATTATCATTTCCTGGACGACGGACAGATTGCGCGTGAGACCATCCTGGATGAGTTGGGAGAGGGATATATCATTCTTGACAACGAGCGGGGGGTGAAAGCGTATAATTCAATTGCAGCGATGCTTTGCCCGGAACTGGAACAGCCGGGAGAGCGTGAAGTCATTGTTGAATTGATTTATCTTCATAATCATGACATGCTTGAGCACAACGGAAAAATCTGCAATGTGGTAGTCTCTGAGCTGAAGGAGAACGGAACCCTTACCGGTTATGTGATGTGGCTGTATGACTGTACGGATGAGTATTACTACATGAAGGATCTGGAACAGATTCGGAAACATGCATCTGCATCGGATAAGACCAGAGATCTGTTTTTGCATCATATGACGCATGGCTTCGGTTCGCCGTTACAAACGATCAAGAACCGTTCAGATGCGATCTGCCGGGATGAGCGGACATCCGAGGATGTGCGGGAGATGTCTCTGGAGATTCTGGAGGCAGGACAGAAGCTGGAAGATATGGTTTCTGTAATGATGGAATATTCCCGCGAGGAACATTCTTCTGCAGAAAAAGAGCATGAGTATCTGACCGAGGATCTGATACAGTCATTGCGTCAGATGCTTGAGGAGCGAAGGCAGGGTAGGTGTCGGAATATTGAAATAACGGTGAGCCCGCAGCTTCCGGTAAACTGGTATGGTGATAGGAAGAATATTGAGAATGTTGTATCGGGTATTCTGCGCTGTGTGGGAATGGCATCAAAGATTTCGGGAATTGAGTTGGATATTACCTCAGAGATGCGCTATGCGGATACGCTGCTGATCCTGACGCTTTACCTGGATGATAACGGTGCGATGACCGGAGAACTGAACCGGCTGGCGGCGCTGGCACAGAAAGCGGACAGAAGGACAGAGGCAGAGGTTAATTACATTCCATATTCACTTTGCAAACGCCTGCTGTTAGAGATGAAAGGTTCGATGGAGTGCAGTGTGGACATGAACCGATCAAAGATTGCCTTGATGTTTCCGCAGCGGATTGTGGACAATGCGCCGTTTGAAATGAATGAAGCGCTTGCAAAAGGAGAAGAACAGGTCAGCACGTCAGAGGAAGAGGCAGAGCAGCCGATCAGGCAGCCTACAGTCATGGTTGTGGATGATAACCTGCTCTATCTGAAAGAGATGGACGCATGGCTTCGTAAATTGCATCTGAAGACGATCATGGCAAAGAGTGGTGCGGAATGTTTGCGAATACTGGAACGGAAACGAGTGGATCTGATCTTTATGGATCAGATGATGCCGGGTATGGATGGAACGCAGACGTTGCTGGAGATTCGACAGATGGAGGCGGAACAGCAGGTGAAGAAGCCGGTTCCGGTCGTTCTGCTGACTGCAGATGATTCTGCAGGAGCACGTAAGCGATATCTGGAGGCGGGCTTTGATGATTACCTTGCAAAGCCTATTGAACCGCAACAGATCAGAGAACAGGTGGAACACCATTTACATATTTAAATGATATAAAAACAAAAAAACTCAGCCGGATGATTTTCCGGCTGAGTTTTTGGTTTTATCATGGATGATTATAAGTTTGTAAACCGGTCAGCCTCCTGTTTTAATCGCAGGCTGATCTGCTGATTGGTGCCCATTTCCTGATTGACGATCTCTATGTTGCTGACCAGTGTGGAAGTGTTTTCGGTCGCATTGGTAACGCCTAACGCGCTCTCCTCGATGGCAGTGGCAATACCACTGACTGCTTCTGAAATCTCCTGCATGATCTGCAGCAGATGGTTGGTACGCTCCTCAAATACATTCATTGTGTCATTGACATAGCTTGCATCATTGCGGTACTGCTTTCCGGTCTCTACAAATTTCTCGTAATCGGGAAGGATCGTTTCGTTGACATAGTCCACGATCGCATGTGAGTTCTGAACAAGGGCGTCTACCGCACGGACAACCATAAGGTTGATTTCCTGAATGTTTCCGGCTGTCTTTCTGGTGGAATCTGCCAGTGTACGAATCTCGTCAGCAACGACTGCAAAGCCCTTGCCTGCCTCTCCGGCTCTGGCCGCTTCAATGGAAGCATTCAACGCCAGCAGGTTTGTCTGGCTGGAGACATTTAAGATCTCGTCGGTCAGATCATTGACCTTGGAAACGCTCTTGCTCTCCTCGATTGCTTCCTCCAAAGAAGTGATGATGCCGCTGATGATCTCGCTTGTGCTATCTTTATTACGCTGCGCTGCCAGCTCCAGCTCTTTCGCCCGTGACTCCATCTGTCCGGCATAGTTGTTCATGGTGATGGTATCCTGCGCAATGCTGGATACCTGGATGCCGACATTTGCGACTTCGTCGTTGACGCTGGTCGTTGTGGAGGAGATTTCCTCCATCGTAGCAGATAACTCCTCCAGCAGGGAGGAAATATCGGAAGCATTTCCACTGGCGGTGTTCACACTGCCGGAAACGGTATTGACAACGTTGCCGAGATGATCCGCGTTGGAAACGATCTGCGACATGATATTTTGCAATGTCTCGAGGAAGACATTGATACCCTTGGTAAGGCGTCCCAGCTCATCAGTAGACTTCAGGTCAATGCGGGCGGTCAGATCGCCGTGGCCGGCCTGAATGTCGGCAACGATCCGGTCAAGGCTTTTCGTCGATTTCTTGATCGGGCGGATCACGCTCCGGTTTACGAGTGCGATCGCCAGAATCGCGATAATGAAACCGATCGCTGTGGCGATAATGGTCGTGATGACTGCCTGCGTATAGCTGTCACGCTGCGTCTGGACTTCGGTGTCGATGGTTGCCTGAATATTTGCCTTCATGCTTTTCAGCTGTCCCTGCATCGTGTCTGCACTGTTCTGCATCAGATTTGGAACATAAGACTGTGCCAGCGCTTTCATCATGTTGGAGCTCAACTGCACGGCTGTGCCGTAGGTATATGTATACAGTTCAAAGTTATTGTGAAAATCCTTTATCAGCTGCATCTCTTCCTCAGAGCTGATAGTCGCCTCATAGATGGCAAGTGAGGATTCGATCTCTGCAAACAGTTCATCTGCCTTCTCCTGATATTCCTCCATCTGGGCTGAGTTCTCGGAGAGACAGTGCGCATAGATGATACGCTGCAGGTCGCTGAAATCGGCAATGGCCGTATCCAGAGCTGTCAGTGTGGGAAGACTCTTGTCGCTGAGTATGGTGCTGCCCTCCTGCATGTGGTTCATGCTTATAACATTTAACAGGCCGGATGCGAGGATCACCAGGGACAGAGCGATGATCGGAATCAATATCTTTGTCTTAATGCTTGATGACCTGCCCTGCTTTTTTTCGCGTCTGGCGGATTTGTTTTTTGCAGGTTTTGCTGCCTTCTGCGCCTTCACCGGCTTTAAAGCAGATCTTTTCTTTTGTTTGTTTATCGCTTTCGTACTCATGGCGAACCTCCTGATCGTAACATATTTTTGATACGTTATACACGTTCTTCACATACTGCTTTAATTATATCATAGAAGGGAAAAAAAGGAAGTAAAAAATTTTGATATATTGAAAATATGTAGATAATGTGAAAACTGAAGTTTTCTCTTGCAATTGAAATAAAATGTAAGATAATAAATAGATAGAGATGAAAAAACATTACAGAGTGGGATGGTTATGGAAAAGAACAGTGCTTGGGTTGTGGATGGCTTTTTGTTTGAAGATGAAGATATGTTAAAGGAAGCAAAAAAAGAGGCGGAGGGTGTCCGTTATATGAAGGCGCGGGTCGATCTTCAGTATCCGGACCGCGTGCTGCAGATCTATCGGCGTATGATCGAGCAGAATATGTTTCAGACGCAGATCGGATATGCATATCTGAGCGAATTACAGGATTATCTGAATACGATGCCCCAGATCTCAAACGACGACGTGCCGCCGATTCCGGTACACATGACGGTACGGGTGTCGGATGCCTCAGGAACAACAGAGGTGTTGCGTGAGGAGAATGTAAAGAGCAGGCGGGCGTTCCGATGGTCGGTGGTCATCAATTTTTTTGCCGCTGCGGTGATTTTGGTTATGTTTGCAATCGCCATGAGCAGCAGCAGTCCGACTGTGCTCAACTATGAGAATGAACTGCAGAACAAGTATGCTTCCTGGGAGCAGGAACTGCAGGAACGGGAGGCGGTTCTTTTGGAGAAAGAGAGGATGCTATATGGAAACGACGATTAAAATACTGGTGGTGGATGATGAGAGCCGCATGCGTAAGCTTGTGCGGGATTTTCTTGTAAAAAAGGGCTATGAGGTGCTGGAGGCGGCAGACGGCGAGGAGGCGCTCGACCTGTTTTATGCGGATAAGGATATTTCGCTTATTATTCTGGACGTGATGATGCCGAAGATGAACGGGTTTGAGGTCTGCAGAGAGATTCGGGAACATTCGAAGGTGCCGATCATCATGTTGACGGCAAAGAGTGCTGAGAGTGACGAGTTGAACGGTTTTGAGCTGGGTGTGGACGAGTATATTTCCAAGCCGTTCAGTCCGAAGATCCTCGTGGCACGCGTGGAAGCCATTCTGCGTCGCACAAACAAGATGGAGGAAAATCAGCTCCTGACTGCCGGTGCGATCCGGGTGGATCGCGCGGCCCACATGGTCACGATTGACGGTGAGCAGGTAGAACTCAGCTACAAAGAATTTGAACTTCTGACTTATTTTATGGAAAACGCGGGTCTTGCGCTGTCCAGAGAAAAAATACTGAACAGTGTCTGGAATTATGACTATTTCGGAGATGCCCGGACGATTGATACCCATGTGAAGAAGCTGCGCAGCAAGATGGGAAAGCATGGCAACTGCATTAAGACGATCTGGGGCATG
This sequence comes from Lachnospiraceae bacterium, assembly GCA_051879675.1. Taxonomy (GTDB): domain Bacteria; phylum Bacillota; class Clostridia; order Lachnospirales; family Lachnospiraceae; genus W0P33-017. The sequence goes on from JBJEML010000081.1 coordinate 18,594, forward strand.
GGTTACAAGTTTGAGGTGGATCAAAGTGAAGAAAAAAAGGCGGATGAGCAGAAGTAGGAATGGAGAGCAAGAAGATGAAGCGTTTACGTCAGCGTTCAATTACAACACAGATCTGCATGGTGATCATAGGCCTTGTGACCGGCACAGTTTTACTGTGCTGGTTTTTGAATACAACATTTCTTGAGCAGTATTACAGCAAAATGAAAACAGATCAGCTCGTGAGCGGATATGATACGGTCAACCGGGCAGCGAAGCAGGGGCGGCTGAAGGATGATGAGCTGGATGTGCAGTTGGATCGATTGTGCGACAACGGCAATATCGAGCTGTTGATCATTTCTTCAGACGGAACAGTAGTGCGTTCAACATCGAATGACAGCCTGAATCTGATCAACCGTTTTATGGATGTGTTGTTTGGCGCGTCAACCGATAAGGGACGTCGGGAGGTTGTGAGCACGGACAGCTATTCCGTGCTGCAGGTGACGGATCGACGCATGTCTTCCGAGTATCTGGTGTTGTGGGGAACTCTGGAGGATGGAAACCTGATCATGATGCGAACGGCACTGGAGAGTATTCGCGAGAGTGTGAATATCGCCAACCGTTTTCTTGCCTATATTGGCATCTGCGGCATTCTTTTGAGTGCGGTGATCGTGGTGCTTGTGACACAGCGTATCACGCGCCCGATCCGGCAGCTGACTAATCTTTCGCGTCAGATGACGGAACTGGATTTTACGGCGAAATATGAAGAGGGAGGCAGTGTCAAGGAGATTGAACAGCTGGGACAACATATGAATCAGCTGTCGGAGACACTGGAGCGTGCGATCGGAGAACTGAAGACTGCCAACAATGAGTTAAAAAGTGACATTGAGAAAAAAGAACAGATTGACGAGATGCGGAAGGAATTTCTCTCAAATGCATCACACGAGCTGAAAACACCGCTCGCCCTGATCCAGGGATATGCGGAAGGCTTGCAGGAGTGCATCAACGACGATGCGGAGAGTCGCAGTTTTTATTGCGAGGTCATAATGGACGAGGCAGGAAAAATGAATCAGATGGTACAAAAGCTGCTTACGCTCAATCATTTGGAGTTCGGCAATGATACTGTGATGATCGATCGTTTTGATATCACGGAGCTGATCACCGGAGTGATAGAAAATTCCACATTGCTTTTGCAGCAGAATGGAATCCGCCTGACGTTTGAGGAGGAGCAGGCATTTGTGTGGGGAGACGAATTTCAGATCGAGGAGGTCATCACGAACTATCTGAGCAATGCGATCCATTATGCGGAGGGTGAGAAGCAGATCCGCATTTTCTATACCTATAGGGAGGATGTGCTGCGTGTCAGCGTGTTTAATACCGGAAGCAGTATTCCGCAGGAGGACATCGATAAGATCTGGGAGAAATTTTACAAGGTGGATAAAGCGCGAACGCGCACATACGGAGGCAGTGGGATCGGATTGTCGATCGTAAAGGCGATCATGGAGTCGCATCATCGGGATTGTGGTGTGTATAACCATCCTGACGGTGTCGAATTTTGGATGGAATTAGATAAAAATGCGGTTGCGCGAACAGAAAAAGAATGATAACATAAAATCATCTATTGAATATGGAAGGAGCTTTTATGACAAAGTCCAGAAAGAAAAAAAGTCTCCTGAATATCGTGCTTCTGGCAGGGACGCTGATTTTGACCGGGTGTGGGGAAGAACCATACGAACTGCAGGACAATGAGCGGGCAGTCATTGTGAATTATGCTGCGCATATTGTTGCAAAGTACAATGTCAGGCAGCCGGAGGGGTATCGTTATGTTTATCTGCCTGCGGAGGAAGAGGCTGGCGGGGAAGAAGAACAGTCGCAGGACATACAGACAGAGGAAACAAATGAGCAGGAGCAACAGGCGGATGACCGGACGCAGGAAGACATGCCTGTGGACAGCGCAGATGCTGCGACTGAGGAAGTAAAACCGGCGGTAACATTGAGTGAGGCACTGGGACTGAAGGGTGTGCAGGCGGTGTATACGGGCGCAGAACTGACAGACCATTATGGTACGGTGGTTCCGAATACCGGTAAGAAGCTGATGCTCCTGCATGTGACATTACAAAATCAGACCGGAAAGGCGAGAAAGTGTGATATGCTATCCCTGTTACCGGTTTTTCAGGCAAAGGTGAACGGTATGCAGGAGGTGACATCAGAGCTGACAATTCTGCCCGAAAACCTTAGTACCTGGGAAGAGAAGATCCCGGCGGGAGGGTCGGCGGATACGATCATCCTGTTTCAGGTGGACGAGGAAGAGGTCGCCTCGGTGGAACAGTTGGAGTTGAAGGTGACGGTCGGAGAGATGTCATCAAGGGTTGAATTGATGGAATGATTCGGATCGGACCGGGACATATGCTGGCCGGATTATAAAAATGATAAAAAAGTGCTAAAAAAATATGCAAATTCAGGATGATATATGTTATAATATGACTAATTACACTGAATTGCTTCGGGAGGAGATATTTATATGGAAACAAATATTCTTTTAGAGAATGGAACAAACGAGCTGGAAGTGTTGGAGTTTACTTTGAACGACAATCATTACGGTATTAATGTAGCAAAGATCCGTGAGATTTTAGCATATCAGCCGGTGACTCCCATTCCGAATGCGCAGCCCAGCGTGGAAGGAATCTTCATGCCGCGTGATGCGATGATCACTGTGATCAATCTGAAACGATGCTTATCGCTCCCGGAAGAGAGTGATAAGAAAGGTTTATTTATCATTACGAATTTTAACAAACTGGATCTTGCATTCCATGTGGACGAGGTGATCGGAATACATAGAGTCTCATGGGCAGATATTATTGAGCCGGATTCTACGATCAATGCCGGTGAGAATGGCGTATCTACCGGTGTGATCAAATTGGATGGCAAGCTGGTCATTATTCTTGACTTTGAGAAGATCGTTACGGATATCAGCCCGGACACCGGTCTGAAAGTGAGCGATATTGAAGATCGCGGAGAGCGTCAGAGATGTGATTCCCCGATTTTGATGGCAGAGGATTCGCCTCTGCTCAGCAAGCTGATCACAGACTGTCTGAAAAAGTCAGGCTATACCAATCTGAATGTTAACAACAACGGCAAGGAAGCATGGGATAAGCTTCAGGAGTACAAGAAAGAGGGAACGGTTCACGAAAAGGTACACTGCATCATCACAGATATTGAGATGCCGATCATGGATGGTCATCGTCTCACAAAGCTGGTAAAGACGGATGATGAACTGAAGAGTATTCCGCTCATTATCTTCTCTTCTCTGGTAAATGAAGAGATGCGCCGTAAGGGCGAGTCGCTCGGAGCAGATGCACAGCTGACGAAGCCCGAGATCGGTCAGCTGGTAGATACTGTGGATAAACTGATCGATCGGTCAGATAAGTAATCACAGCATTTGAATGAAAAGTGAGTGAGAGCGTTCTGAAGCGCAGGTGCGTTTCAGACACTCTCACTTTTCGTGATGAAGGGAGGGAGATTTTGTGCGCAACAATGAGGATTATCTGGATAGTCTGTTGAATAATGTGACGAAGAAGCTCAGCGAGTTTGATGAGGATTTTGAGCAAAAAAAGCAGACACCTGATGCCTATATGACAAAGAAAAATCTGCCGCCAAAGACGATGAAGGCGCTGGAGACTGTGAGGGAAAACCAGTTCCTGCGCGAATTTGAAAATGAGTTAAATCAGGACGACGCGGACAGCTTTCTGGCGGAATTTGAGGCGGAGCTGGAGGACGAGGCACTCGAATTTGAGCAGACAAAGGAAGCGCAGAATCCGGATGATAACGATGCGTATATGGATCAGATTGAGCAATTGGTCAGCGCGTCACAGGCAGAACCGCAGGTTGACGATATGGACTTGCTGTCCGGCTTTGAACCGCAGGTTGATGATATGAAGCTGACGTCTGAATTTGAACCGCAGACGGACGATATGAAGCTGATGCCTGAATTTGAACCGCAGGCAGACGACATGGACCTGATGCCGGATTTCGGATCGCAGGAAGATCTGGCGGATATGATGGATACAGTTTCAGCCCTGTCGACGGAGGAAAAAGGGGATTCTGACGATCGGTCAGATGAAACAGATGCACCGCCGGAAGGAATGGAGGCTCTGGAAAGCCTTTTTGATGATGCAGACACAGGGTTGATGGGAGATCTGTCAGTTGGGGATTTTGAGCAGACCGAGGCGGATGAGGAAACGATTCTGCCGGAGGATGAGATGCTGGATGATGAAAGCATCATGAATCTTTTAGATGGCTTTTCGGAGGATGAGGCGCTTTCGGATATTGGCAAGATGTTGGAGGCAGACGAGCAGTCCATCTCTCTGGAGGATCTTGGTGCAGAACCCGAGAATCTGGTGCATGCAGCAGATCTTGCTGAGAACAGTCAGACAGCAAAGGATGCGAAAAAGGAGAAAAAAAGAGGCTTTATCGCAAATCTGTTAGATCTTCTGTTTGGCGAGGATGAGGACGATGAGGATGACCTTCAGACGGTTGCGGAAGCAGGCGATCTGGACAATATTTCCGATGAGAATCTGGAAATTTTGCGGGCGATGAACGGTGATATGATGGACACCTCAGAGGAAAAGCCGGCAAAAAAAGGGAAAAAGGAAAAGAAGAAAAAAGAGCCGAAAAAGAAAAAAGAACCGAAGGAAAAGAAGAAAAAGGAGCCCAGAGAAAAGAAGCCGAAAAAGGAGAAAAAACCGAAGGAGAAAGCACCACGAGAGAAACCGTTGCCCAAGGGGCCTGTCATCATGATCTGGTTGCTGGCGCTGTCCGTGTTCGCCTTCGTATTCATCGGAAACAATCTGCTCAGCAAGAGTAACGCACTGCTGGCAGCAGAGCGATGCTTTGACCGGGGAGATTATGTCGGAAGCTATGAGGAACTGGTCGGTGTGAAGATCGGAGATAGCGAGATGCAGCTATATGAGGGCGCAAAGGTGCTTGCTGCAGTACAGGCAGAGCTGAACGCTTACTATTCCATGATGGAGGTACGCAAGTTCGACCTTGCTCTTGACTGTCTGATACGAGCACTCGGAAGATCAGATCTGCATATGGCAGAGGCGGAAGAGTGGAATGTCACGACGCAGATGAATGTGCTCGTGTCGGAAACAACCATGCAGCTTCAGGATCAGTTCAACGTCACTGCCGGACAGGCGAGGGAACTGTATGCAATTGAAGACCGCGATGAATATTCGCTGGCACTGGATGAGATATTAAAGGGGCTTGGATTAAAGTAATTGATAGAAAGGAAAGACCGATTGATTTATGATAGCAATTATTGATTACGATGCAGGCAATCTGAAAAGTGTAGAAAAAGCGCTGGCCCTGCTGGGACAGCCCAGTGTGATCACGAGAGACCGCGGGGAGATCCTCCGCGCAGACAAGGTGATCCTTCCCGGCGTGGGAGCTTTTGGCGATGCAATGAGCCAGTTGAAAAAATATGAGCTGGACAAGGTGGTTCATGAGGTGGCAGAAAAACAGACACCGCTCCTTGGCATCTGTCTTGGACTGCAGCTGTTTTTTGAGGGCAGTGAGGAAAGTGCAGGCGTGGAAGGCCTTGGACTGCTAAAGGGAAGCGTGGTGCGTTTTTCGGATACATATGGATTAAAGATCCCTCATATCGGATGGAATTCGTTAGAACTGATGAATGACGGTCGTTTATTCAAAGGTATACCGAACGGCTCCTATGTGTACTTTGTTCATTCTTATTATCTGAAAGCGGCGGATGAACAGATCGTCAAGGCGACGACGACGTATGGAGATCTGGTGCACGCCTCCGTGGAGCAGGACAGCATTTTTGCATGTCAGTTTCACCCGGAAAAGAGCAGCAGCGTTGGACTTTCGATCCTGAAAAATTTTTCGGAATTAGAAGGCGGGGAGGAAAACTAGGATGTTTACAAAGAGAATTATTCCCTGTCTGGATGTGAATCGCGGCAGGGTTGTAAAAGGCGTGAATTTTGTGAATTTGAGAGACGCGGGAGATCCCGTAGAGATCGCAGCGGCTTATGATAAAGCCGGTGCTGACGAGGTCGTATTTTTGGATATCACGGCATCATCGGACGGTAGAGAGACAGTCGTTGATATGGTACGCAAGGTAGCCGAGAAGGTGTTTATTCCATTCACGGTCGGCGGCGGAATCCGCACGGTGGATGATTTCCGGGCACTGCTTCGCGAGGGTGCAGATAAGATTTCCATCAATTCCGCAGCGATCAATCGCCCGGAACTGATCAGTGAGGCAGCGGACAAATTTGGCAGCCAGTGTGTTGTAGTGGCGATTGATGCCAGACGACGCGAGGATGGCAGCGGCTGGAATATTTATAAAAACGGCGGTCGTATCGATATGGGTATTGATGCAGTAGAGTGGGCGATGAAGGCAGACCGCATGGGCGCCGGGGAGATTCTGCTCACGAGCATGGACTGTGACGGCACGAAGGCGGGTTATGACATTGAATTGACCAGACAGATCGCAGAGAATGTTTCCATTCCTGTCATCGCATCCGGTGGAGCAGGAACGATGGAACATTTTTATGATGCGCTTACTGAGGGAAAAGCGGATGCAGCACTGGCAGCATCCTTGTTCCATTATAAAGAGATGGAGATTATGGATCTGAAAAACTATTTGGCGGACAGAGGGGTATCTGTCCGAAGATAAGGTCTTTGGCACATTCTGAAAATAGAATGCAGCGGCATTCTTGCATACACATTGTTAGTTAATGATTAGCCAGAGTATGACATGGGAGATAACAAAAGATGGGAATGATCGATAATGACTGGCTTCCGGTGCTGGCGCCAGAGTTCAAAAAGCCATATTATGCAAAATTGTATCAGTTTGTGCGGGAGGAGTATCACACGCATGTGGTGTATCCACCTTCAGAGGATATCTTTAATGCATTTCACTTCACTCCATTAAAGGATGTAAAAGTACTTATTTTAGGGCAGGATCCGTATCACGAAGAGCATCAGGCGCAGGGTATGTGCTTTTCCGTGGAGAAGGATCAGGAGATTCCACCGTCTCTGGTCAATATCTATAAAGAGCTTCAGGATGATCTCGGCTGCTACATACCGAACAACGGTTATCTGAAAAAGTGGGCAGACCAAGGCGTACTCCTTTTGAACACTGTTCTCACGGTACGTGCCCATCAGGCCAATTCCCATCAGGGCAGAGGCTGGGAGCAGTTCACAGATGCTGTGATCCGCGCAGTCAATGAGCAGGATCGTCCGATCGTCTATCTCCTATGGGGCAGACCGGCACAGAGTAAGATTCCCATGCTTACCAATCCGAAGCATCTCGTACTGACGGCACCCCACCCGAGTCCGCTGTCGGCATACCGCGGTTTTTTCGGGTGTAAGCATTTTAGCAAAACAAATGAATTTCTGTCAAAGCATGGTATAGAACCGATTGACTGGCAGATTGAAAATATCTGACTTTCAGAGACTGATTCCTTGAAAGTTTCGATAGATACAGCTATAATATACTTAAGAAACTGGTGATATTCACCGATAAAACGAGTAAGAGACACGGATGTCTGATTTTTCACCGAGATCCGGCAAGGGTTTCGCGTATGATCAAAGGAGTGATACGAGTATGAATTTCAATTATAATGTCAGTACTTTATTTTCCAGCCTGAATAACAGTTCAACATCGGGTACTTCAGGACTGAGCAGTATGCTATTCGATTACGGTGCGATCCGCAACGGTTCTTACGGCAAGCTGATGAAGGCGTATTACAATAATGTGGACAACAGTGCCGTAAAGTCCGCATACAACAACGCGGTCAAGAACTCCAACACCTCCACGGCGGCAGACAGCAGCGCGACCATCAAGGACCTGCAGAGCACAACGGATGGGTTGACCTCTTCAGCAAAGGATCTCTATACGACCGGATCAAAATCCGTGTTTAATAAGAAGGCAGTCACCGATGAGAACGGACAGACGACGCAGCAGTATGATACGGATGCCATCTATAAGAGCGTGAAGAGCTTTGTGGATAACTATAACAATGTGCTTGGGGCGGCAGATAAATCTGCGGATTCCAAGGTGCAAAACAGTGTGATCGGTATGATCAACTACACAAAGATGGAGTCCAACATGCTTGGCAAGCTCGGCATCACGATCGGCTCCGATTACCAGATGTCGATTGACGAGAATACGTTCAAGAAGGCGGATATGAGTGTGGCAAAGAGCCTGTTTAACGGTACCGGCTCCTACGCATACACCATCGGCAGCAAATCTGCGATGACCAATTCTTACGCAGATATGGAGGCAGCCCGGGCGAACACCTACAATAAGTACGGAAGCTACGGTAACACCTACAATTCCGGATCAATTTATAACTCATACTTTTAAACAAATAAAAATAAAAAACGAGATACATTTTTGCGACTTTTGCCCGGACGAGCTCGACGACACGAGGGCAACTGAGCAGAAAATGTATCTCGTTTTTATGTATTTTAGCTTGAAAAATCCTATTTAATATGTATAATGATAGTCGATGCGTAAAAATTCAGTATAAATATATGGAGTCAAATCATGATTAGTGCAAATAATGTTAGTTTGCGCCTCGGAAAGAAAGCTCTTTTTGAGGACGTAAACATCAAATTTACCGAGGGAAACTGTTACGGTCTGATCGGTGCCAACGGTGCCGGAAAATCGACATTTTTAAAGATCCTGACCGGAGAGCTGGAGCCGACGAGCGGTGATGTGGTCATTACTCCGGGCCAGCGTCTTTCATTCTTAAAGCAGGATCACTTCCAATATGACGAATACCCTGTGCTTGACACGGTCATCATGGGAAATCAGAGATTGTATGATGTATCTAAGGAGAAGGATGCGATCTACATGAAAGAGGATTTTATGGATGAGGACGGTATCCGTGCCAGTGAGTTGGAGGCAGAGTTCGCGGAGATGGACGGATGGAATGCAGAGAGTGACGCCGCGACGCTGCTAAACGGACTTGGCATTCCAACAGAAGAGCATTACACCTTGATGAAGGATCTGCCCGGTGCGCTGAAGGTCAAGGTACTCCTGGCACAGGCGTTGTTCGGAAATCCGGACATTCTGCTTCTTGACGAGCCGACCAACCACCTGGATCTGGATGCGATCTCCTGGTTGGAGGAGTTTTTGATCAATTTCAACAATACGGTCATCGTCGTATCCCACGACCGTTACTTTTTAAATAAGGTATGTACGCATACCGCCGATATCGACTATGGCAAGATTCAGCTCTATGCCGGAAACTATGACTTCTGGTATGAGTCCAGCCAGCTCCTCATCAAACAGATGAAGGAGGCCAACAAGAAAAAAGAGGAGAAGATCAAGGAGTTGCAGGAATTCATTTCCCGTTTCTCTGCGAACGCTTCCAAATCAAAGCAGGCGACTTCCCGTAAGCGTGCGCTGGAGAAGATCCAGCTTGACGAGATGAAGCCGTCCAGCCGTAAGTACCCCTACATCGACTTCCGCCCGAACCGCGAGATCGGAAATGAGGTGCTGGAGGTGCACAATATCAGCAAGACCATCGACGGTGTGAAGGTGTTGAACGATGTTTCCTTTATTATGGGACATGATGACAAGATCGCTTTTGTCGGCAGCAATGAGCTGGCAAAGACGACACTGTTCAAGATCCTTGCCGGAGAGATGGAGCCGGATGAAGGAAATTACAAGTGGGGCGTGACGACGAGTCAGTCTTACTTCCCGAAAGATAATTCTTCTATATTTAATGACAACGATCTGGCGATCACCGACTGGCTGACCCAGTTTTCCGAGATCAAGGACGCGACCTATGTGCGTGGCTTTCTCGGACGTATGCTTTTTGCAGGTGAAGACGGCATGAAGCGCATGAAGGTGCTCTCCGGAGGCGAGAAGGTGCGCGTGCTCCTGTCCCGTATGATGATCGAGGGCTCCAACGTGCTCATCCTTGACGAGCCGACCGACCATCTGGATATGGAGAGTATCACCGCGTTAAACAACGGTATGATCAAATTCCCGGGCGTGCTTCTGTTTGCATCCCGTGACCATCAGGTTGTACAGACGACGGCAAACCGGATCATTGAGTTCATGCCGGACGGCAGCATTATTGATAAGATCACAACCTACGACGAGTATCTCGAGAGCGATGAGATGGCAAGAAAGAGAGCCGTTTACTCCATGTCTGAGAGTGATTCCGAGGATAATTAGGCATATGAAACAAAAGGATGTCCGACCGGGCATCCTTTCTTTTGGACATGCATAGAATGGAAGAGAAGCAATGCAGAATAAACGCATTTTGCACTCGAATTCGTACAGTTTCGAACCTTTACAAGCCAAAAAATAAATGTTATGATAGACACTAGGTCGATATGACAAAGAATGCGTCATAATTTGACGCAAAAAATAAAGGAGGATAATACCAATGCCCAGAGCAAAACAGTCAATGGATGGTAATACCGCTGCTGCTCATGTAGCTTATGCCTACACCGAAGTAGCAGGTATCTATCCGATCACACCTTCTTCTCCGATGGCTGATACCGTTGATCAGTGGTCAGCAGCAGGACAGAAGAACATTTTTGGAAATACCGTTAAGGTCGTAGAGATGGAGTCAGAGGCCGGCGCAGCAGGTACCGTACACGGTTCCCTTGCAGCAGGTGCTTTAACTACCACCTTTACCGCTTCACAGGGATTATTGCTGATGATCCCCAACATGTATAAGATCGCAGGTGAGAATTTACCTTCTGTATTCCACGTATCTGCACGTACCGTATCTTCACACGCACTGAACATTTTCGGTGATCACAGTGACGTATATGCATGTCGTCAGACCGGTTTCGCTATGTTAGCAGAGACCAATCCTCAGGAAGTTATGGACTTAAGCCCCGTTGCACACTGTGCAGCATTAGAGGGAAAAGTTCCTTTCGTTAACTTCTTCGACGGTTTCCGTACCTCTCATGAGATCCAGAAGATCGAGAAGTGGGACTATGAAGATCTGAAAGATATGTGCCCGATGGATGCAGTAAAGGAGTTCCGTGCACACGCATTAAATCCTGAGCATCCTGCAGCTCGCGGTTCTCACGAGAACGGAGATATCTTCTTCCAGCATCGTGAGTCTTGCAACGGCTTCTATGATGCACTTCCCGCAGTTGTTGAGAAGTACATGAAGAAAGTAAATGAGAAGTTAGGCACCAATTACGATCTGTTCAACTACTATGGAGCAGAGGACGCTGACCGCGTGATCATCGCTATGGGTTCAATCTGTGACGTTGCAGAGGAAGTAATTGATTACCTTACCGCTAAGGGTGAGAAGGTCGGCCTGATCAAGGTTCGCTTATATCGTCCTTGGTCTTCACAGGCTATCTTAAAGGTACTGCCTAAGACCGTTAAGAAGATCGCTGTATTAGACAGAACAAAGGAGCCCGGTTCTTTAGGTGAGCCGTTATTCCTGGATGTAGCTACCACACTTCGTGAGGCCGGCTTAAATGACATCGTTTTAACCGGCGGACGTTATGGTTTAGGATCAAAGGATACTCCTCCTTCATCTGTATTTGCAGTATACAAAGAACTGGAGAAGGATGCTCCGAAGCCTCGTTTCACCATCGGTATCGTTGATGATGTTACAAACTTAAGCTTACCTGAGGTAAAGCCCGCTCCGATCACTTCTGCACCGGGAACCAAGGAGTGCAAGTTCTGGGGTCTTGGCGGAGATGGTACGGTAGGTGCTAACAAAAACTCTACAAAGATCATCGGTGACCACACAGATAAGTATATCCAGGCATACTTCCAGTATGACTCTAAGAAGACCGGTGGTATCACCATTTCTCACTTACGTTTTGGTGACAACCCGATCAAGAGCCCTTACTACATCAACCAGGCAGACTTCGTAGCTTGCCATAACCCTGCATACGTGATCCAGGGCATGAAGATGGTTCAGGATGTAAAGCCGGGCGGAGTATTCATGATCAACTGCCAGTGGTCAGATGAAGAGTTAGATCATCATCTGAACGCAGAGGCAAAGAAATATATCGCTGATAACAACATTCAGTTATACACCATCAACGCTATTGACAAGGCAATCGAGATCGGTATGGGCAAGAGAACCAATACCATTTTACAGTCTGCATTCTTCAAACTGGCAGACGTTATGCCGATCGATGAGGCTGTTGAGTTCATGAAGCAGGCTGCTAAAAAGTCTTACTCTAAGAAGGGTGATGCTGTTGTAGAGATGAACTACAAGGCAATTGATGCCGGTGTAGACGCTGTACACAAAGTAGAGATCCCTGATTCATGGAAGAATCCGGCTCCGGATGCTGCTAAGGCTGAGAAGACCGGTCGTCCTGAGGTTGTATCTATGGTTAATAAGCTGTTAGATCCTATCTCTAAGATGGATGGAGACAGCCTGCCTGTATCTGCATTCAAGGGTATTGAGGATGGTCAGTTCGAGACCGGCGCATCTGCATACGAGAAGCGCGGTACTGCTGTAACCGTTCCTGAGTGGGATGCTGAGAAGTGTATCCAGTGTAATAACTGTGCATTTGTCTGCTCACATGCAACTATCCGTCCGTTCTTACTGAGCGATGACGAAGTTAAGGCAGCTCCTTCTAACATCAAGTTAGCAGATATGAAGCCGAAGGCAGGAGAGTACAAGTACACCATGAGTGTATCTCCGTTAGACTGTATGGGATGTGGCGAGTGTATCACTGTCTGCCCGACCAATGCGATCGCAATGGTTCCTCAGGAGTCACAGGCAGCAGAGCAGCCCGTATTTGATTATTTAGTAGCTAACGTTGGTAAGAAGGATGTTGGTCTTTCTGACATTACACCGAAGGGCTCACAGTTCAATCAGCCCTTGCTTGAGTTCTCAGGCTCTTGTGCTGGATGTGCTGAGACCTCTTATGCAAGACTTATCACCCAGCTGTTTGGTGAGCAGATGTACATCTCCAATGCAACCGGATGTTCATCTATCTGGGGTAACCCGGCAGCTACCTCACCTTACACTGTAAACAAGGATAGCAAGAAGGGACCTGCATGGTCTAACTCATTGTTCGAGGACAATGCTGAGCATGGTCTCGGTATGGAAGTCGGACAGAAGTATCTCCGTGACATGGCTATCGAGTCTGCAAAGGCTTGCGCTACCTCTGACAAGGCATCTGCTGAGTTAAAGGCTGCATTCGATAAGTTCATGGAGACCAAGGACAACACCAAGGCAAACGTTGAGCCTACAAAGGCCCTGATCGCAGAGTTAGAGAAGGCCGCTGCAGCAGGATGTCCTGACGCACAGGCTGCGATCGAGAAGAAGGATTACCTTGGCAAGAAATCCGTATGGATCTTCGGTGGTGACGGATGGGCATACGATATCGGTTTCGGCGGACTGGATCATGTACTTGCTTCCGGCGAGAACGTAAACGTTATGGTATTCGATACCGAGATGTACTCTAATACCGGTGGACAGGCTTCTAAGGCTTCCAACATCGGTGAGGTTTGCCAGTTCGCAGCAGCTGGTAAGGAGATCGGCAAGAAGTCTCTGTCAGAGATCGCTATGAGCTACGGCTATGTATATGTAGCACAGATCGCTCTGGGTGCGAACCCTGCACAGGCTGTTAAGGCTATCGCAGAGGCTGAGGCATACAACGGACCTTCCCTGATCATCGGCTACGCTCCTTGTGAGCTGCACGGTATCGCTAAGGGTGGTATGAACCACTGCCAGGATGAGATGAAGAAGGCAGTAGCTTCCGGTTACTGGAACCTGTTCTCATTCAATCCTGCATTAAAGGCAGAGGGCAAGAACCCGTTCACCTTGACTTCTAAGGCTGGCGACGGCACCTATCAGGATTTCCTGAACAACGAGGCACGTTATACTCGTCTGATCAAGCCGTTCCCTGAGAGAGCAGAGAGACTGTTCAAGGAGTCTGAGGACGCTGCAAAGGCTCGTTTCGAGCATTTACAGAAGCTGGTTGAGTTATACAAATAAATCAAACAGTTATCATTAAAAGATTTCAAAACCCCGTGGGCATATTGCCTGCGGGGTTTTTCCATATAAGGAAATATTTCCGAAGCATTTACAAATTCCGTATTCGGTGTTAAAATGTAGCGTAGATTGGTGATACTGGGAGGAAAAATATGCTTCAGATAGAGGAGTGGTTCCGCAGACCTCTGCGAAAAACAGAGCGTAAAACCGCATCTGTGACGAAACCGGTGGCAAATGTGATACATAGCGCGAAAGAACCGCAGGTGGAAGAGAAAAAAAAGACACCTGTGATGTGCGTGGTGGAGGAGACGGCAGCAGAGTTTGCGGATGTTACCGAGGACATGTTTGAGCCGGAGGACACGGTGTTGTGTGAACCTGAACCGGAGAATACACAGAAAACCGAGAAGATACAGGAACCGGAGCAGACACAGGATGGCGTTTCGCTGCAGGATTCCGTTGATGAGGCAGACGAACTGGAGCATATTTCAGAGCAGATAGGGCAGGATGTAACAGATATGATCGATATGAAAAAGGAAGATTTTTTACTACAGCAGATTGATGAGTTTCGCGAGAAGGCAAAGCAGCTGCAGCAGCTGATGAAGAATCGTGAGACTAAGGCGAAAGAACTGCAGGGTGTTGTGGATGAGCGCGAAGCGAAGGCGAGCGAGCTGGACAACCTGATCCATGTGCGAAAGGGAGAGGCTGACAAGATCATGAAAAATGTGTCAGTACGTATTGACACGATGTCTGAAGGTGTTAGAAATGAGATGTCCGGTCTGTCTGATTCGCTCAGCAAGGAGGTCAGCGGGCTTTCACGGAACCTGACGCATGAGATCAGTCAGTCAGCAGAGAAGACGCGTCAGGCAGTGGAGGCTGCCACGCAGAATATGATCGACCAGAACACGCGCAGTCTGGAAGGTCTGAAGGAACAGCTGGAACAGCTCGGTCAGCGGGAGCAGATCGATGAATTGTCCACGGAGATGAACAGTCAGATCACGACATTGAAGACAGACATTGCGGACAAGATCCACGCGGAGGATGTCAAGTGCTATCGTAATATTCAGGCTTCCATGGATGAGCAGAGCAAGCTCTTATCCGAGGGGGATGAAAAGACCCGTCAGCATATCAAGGAGCAGGTGGACAGCCTGAGCGTACAGATGCGCGGACAAGCCAAGCTTTTAAAGGCGGCGCTTACGTTTTCTATCCTTAATTTTCTGGGAGTTGTCGGAATACTGGTGTACTTATTTTTGTTCTAAATCTATATAGATAGGAATATCAACATATGAGTTATAGTGAAACAAACAGTGTCTGGGTTGTAGGTCATAAAAATCCGGACACTGATTCTATTTGTGCGGCGATCGCATACGCCGCATTAAAAAATAAGACAGAACGTGAGCATTATGAGGCAAAACGGGCCGGAGCAATGAATGGTGAGACGACCTATGTTCTGGACTATTTTGGTGTGGAGGCACCGGAACAGATCAGCGATGTGGGTGCACAGGTCAAGGATATCAACATCCGTCGCACGGCCGGCGTCCGTGCGGGCATCACGCTGAAAAAGGCGTGGGAGCTGATGCAGGCAGAGCGCGTGGTGACACTTCCAATCGTGAATGAGGAGCGCAAACTGGTCGGTCTGATCTCAAATAACGATATTGCAATGTGTTACATGGAGGTGTCCAATCAGGAGAGCCTCTCGCAGGCGCGACCGCAGTACAAAAACATTATCGAGACGCTCAACGGTACATTGCTGACAGGAAATGAACACGGTATCTTCATGCATGGAAAGGTGGAAGTGGCTGCCGGAAACAAGGAACGCGTTGAGGAATATATAGACAAGGATGATCTGGTTATTCTCGGTGACCGCGAGGAGATGCAGCGCCGTTCACTGGAGCTGGATGTGAGCTGCATGGTCATTTGCGGCGGTTCGCAGGTGTCCACGGAGATGCTGGAAATGGCAAAGCGAATGGATTGTGTGCTGATCTCAACGCCTTATGATACGTTTACGACGGCGCGTCTCATCAATCAGAGCATGCCGATTAAGTCGATCATGACGAAAAAAGGGCTGGTGACCTTTGAACTGGAGGACTATGTGGACGATATCCGTGAGGTGATGTCCAAGGAACGCCATCGGGATTTCCCCGTATTGGATGAAAACGGAGATTATGTGGGCATGATCTCCCGCAGAAATCTGTTAAGTATGCAGAAAAAGCGTGTCATCCTCGTCGATCACAATGAAAAAACACAGGCAGTGGACGGTATTTCCGGAGCGGAGATCCTGGAGATCATTGACCACCACAGGCTGGGCAGTCTGGAGACGATGTCACCGGTGTTTTTCCGCAATCAGCCGCTCGGCTCTACATCGTCTATCATATGGAAAATGTATCAGGAAAAGGGTGTGGAGATCGATAAAAAGATTGCCGGGCTTCTCTGCGCGGCGATCATTTCCGATACGCTGATGTTCCGTTCTCCGACCTGTACTGCTTACGATAAAGAAGCGGCAGAACAGCTTGCCGGGATCGCAGGTATTGATATCGAAACCTTTGCCAGCAATATGTTCCGTGCAGGAAGCGATTTCAGCAAAAAGAGTATCGAGGAGATCTGTTACCTTGATTTTAAGACATTTACCGCAGAAAAGATCACCTTTGGTGTCAGTCAGATCAGTGCGATGAGTGCGTTAGATCTTGCAGATGTCAGACAACGAGTGCAGGGCTATCTGGATACGATGCTTTTAGAACGTAAGCTGGACATGGTGTTTGTGATGCTGACCAATATTGTGATGGAGCAGTCAGAGATTTTGTGTGCCGGAGAGGGCGCGCGCAGACTGCTTGGTCAGGCATTTCGTGACGCTGCAGAGGATAAGGATGAAGTGATGCTTCGCGGCGTGGTATCACGTAAAAAACAATTTATCCCGGAGTTGATCCGCGCAATGCAGGAGCAATAGGATGAGTAAGACAAAAAATACAAAGAAAAATAAATTCGCTCAGAAATCAGTCCCGATCTGTGAAAGTGGAGCGAAGCAGACCTGGCGTCCCGGAAACATGCTCTATCCGGTTCCGGCAGTCATGGTGAGTGTGACGCGTCCGGATGAGAAACCGAATATCATTACCGTGGCATGGGCAGGCACCATCAACTCCGATCCGGCGATGCTCTCCATCTCCGTGCGAAAGGAACGATATTCGCATGCCATCCTGTGCGAGACAAAGGAATTTGTGGTAAATCTGGTGAGTGAGCCGCTTGTGCGCGCTTGTGATTACTGTGGTGTGCGCTCCGGCAGAGATGTGGATAAATTTGCACAGATGAAGCTGACACCGGTATCCGTGGAGGGAGTCGATACCCCTGCGATCGCAGAGAGCCCGGTCAATCTCGCCTGCAGAGTGACACAGGTCATCCCGCTCGGCAGTCATGATATGTTTCTGGCCGAAATCGTCAGCGTGACGGTGGACGAGCGCTACATGGATGAAAAAGGAACCTTCCATCTGAACGATGCAGGGTTGGTGGCATACTCACACGGTACTTATTTTAAGCTCGGCAAGGAACTCGGTACATTCGGATTTAGTGTGCGCAAAAAACAGAAATAAAGGGGAAAATTGACATGAAGAAAGGAAACTGGAGAGCACTGCTACCGATCGGTGTATTTCTGATCTTTTATTTGGGGCTGGGCATTACATTTGAATACATTCTGAAAATACCAATGGGATTTTATCAGATTCCGATCGTGGTGTCTTTTCTCATTGCATTGCTTGTTGCATGTGTTCAGAATCCGTCGCTCCGCTTTCAGGACAAGCTTCGTGTGATGGCAGCGGGGGTCGGCGATCCGAACATCATCACGATGATTCTGATCTTTATGACGGCAGGTGTTTTTGTCGGGGTCGTAGGAAGGAGCAGCGCGGAGAGCGTTGCTTATTTTCTGCTATCTGTGATACCGTCAAAATATGCCGTTCTTGTTCTGTTTGTGGTTAGCTGTTTTGTTTCGCTTGCCATGGGTACTTCTGTCGGCACGATCACGCTGATCACACCGATTGCCATCGCGGTATCCAAGGCATCAGGCTTTTATGCGCCGCTCTGTGTCGGAGCGGTTATGAGCGGTGCCATGTTCGGGGATAACCTGTCATTCATCTCTGATACGACCATCGCGGCCTGCAACGGACAGGGTTGTGCCATGAAGGACAAATTTCGTGCCAATTTTGCGATCACCGTACCGGCTGCGATTGTGACACTCGTTATTTTTCTTTTTAAATCGAATGATATGGCAGGCGGAGCTGCGGTTCCGGGAGAATACCAACTCATTCAGATCATTCCATATCTGCTGGTTCTGGCAGGAGGTATCATCGGCATCAATGTATTTGTCGTTCTGCTGATCGGTATTGTTTCGGGTTCTGTGATCATGCTTGTGACCGGAGCAACTGCAGCAACGGATCTGCTTGTCAATATGGGTAACGGTGCAGCGGGGATGTATGAGACGACGATGGTTGCGATCCTGGTGGCTGCGATCTGTGCCCTGATCCAGAAATACGATGGTTTTACGGCGTTACTTTCCTTTACCCGTCGTGTGTTTAAAAGCAACCGGGCAGGCAAACTGGGTATGGGTCTGCTGGTGGGCGCAATGGATATCGCGACAGCGAACAACACGGTTGCGATCGTGATCGCAAATCCGATCGCGCGCGAAATGGCACAGGAATATGACATTTCACCGAAAAATGCAGCCTCTATTCTTGATACGTTTTCCTGCATTTTTCAAGGCGTGATACCTTATGGTGCACAGATGCTGGTGGCAATTTCCGCGGCCGCAGAGCTTGGGTGTGGGATGTCCGCGTTCGATGTCATGCCGTATCTGATCTACCCATATATGCTGTTGATCAGTTCGCTGGTCTTTATGTTTTTGATACCGGAAAAACACAGATAAAAATGGGATAGCATCTCTGTACCGACCCCCAAGGCAAAAGTCGCAGAGATTGCTATCCCTTTTATGTGCGATTTTACAGCTTCAGCCCTGCGAGAAGGCTTCTGAGGCTGGTTGTTGCCTGCTCATCGGAGGTATATTCGATTGCTTCGGCATTTTCTGCTTCTGTGTCTACCATTTCCTCCTGAAGCACCTTCATGGAGAGACTGATCTTGTTATCGTTGGTATTTAAGATCTTTGCCTGTACTTTTTCGCCCTCCTTTAAGACCTCACCGGGGTGCTTAATGCGCTTCTGGCAGATCTGGGAGATGTGTACGAGACCGCTCAGGCCATCACCGAGATTGATAAATGCGCCGTAGGGCATCAGGCTTTCTACCGTTCCTTCTACGACAGATCCGGGAACAAGCATGGAGATCTTGTGATTGCGTGCGTCCTCCTGCTGTTTTTTCAATACAACCTTTGCAGAAAGTACCAGCTTCTGCTTTTCAGGGTCAACCGTGATCACAACGACATCAAGGTCTTTGCCGAGCCACGGGTTGCAGTCTTCCACATAGTCGAGGCTGAGCTGGCTGGCAGGGATAAAGCCGCGGATGCCTTCCAGATAGGCAACCACGCCACTGGGAACGATGCCCTTGACGCGCACGGTATGCACGCTCTCATCTTCCAGATAACCCTTCAGGACATCCCATGCGAGTATATTGTTTGCCTCTTTTTTAGAGAGAAGGATGTTGCCCTGGCCGTCATCGGTGCGGATGACGGTTGCCTCCACGGTATCACCGACCTGAACCGCTTCCTTCAGCATACAGTCGGGGTCATCGGAGTAATCTGCTGCTTTAATGATACCCGGTGCGAAATAGCGCAGGTCTAAGGTGACCTCTTCCTCAGTCACAGCGATGACGGTCCCGGTCACGATGTCGCCGATGCCGATCTTGCGGAAAGAGGCATTGATTTCTGATTCATAGTCCTTCATTGATTCTGACATTTTTTTACACTCCTTTGTCTGGTAAATGCTTTTTGTATTATTTCTGATACATAGTATAGCACACGTGAGATTCCATAGCAAGTTAGTAGGATTTAATCTTGACATTAGGAATAAAAGCGTTATAATGTTAATATTCAAAGCGCGAAGGGGCTTTTACACAGTAGCGCCCGGCTTTGGGTAGTTTTCAAGAGAAAGAGGCATATATCATGAAATATATTTATTTAGACAATGCTGCGACGACCCGCGTCGCACCGGAGGTGCTGGAGGCGATGACGCCTTATTTTTCCGAGTATTACGGCAACCCATCCAGTATCTATTCATTTGCGGGAAAATCCAAGGATGCGATGGAAGAGGCGCGTGCCAAGATAGCGGGGATCCTCGGCGCAAAGCCGGAGGAGATCTATTTTACCGGCGGTGGCAGTGAGTCAGACAACTGGGTGCTCAAGGCAACTGCAGAGGCTTATGCAGCTAAGGGAAAACATATTATTACCTCGAAAATTGAGCATCATGCAATTCTTCATAGCTGCGAATATCTGGAAAAGCACGGCTATGAGGTCACTTATGTAGGCGTGGATGAGAACGGAATGATCCGTCTGGACGAACTGGAACAGGCCATCCGTCCGGATACGATCCTGATTTCCGTAATGGCTGCCAACAATGAGATCGGCTCTATCCAGCCGTTAAAGGAGATCGGTGAGATTGCCCGTAAACATGGTGTATTTTTCCACACCGATGCGGTGCAGGCATTTGCACATATTCCGCTCAATGTGGATGAGTTGAACATTGACATGCTCTCTGCAAGCGGGCATAAGATCAACGGTCCCAAGGGTATCGGTATTATGTATATCAGAAAGGGCGTAAAGATAGGATCTTTCATCCATGGCGGTGCGCAGGAGCGCAAGCGTCGTGCAGGCACGCACAATGTGCCGGGTATTGTCGGCATGGCAAAGGCAGCTGAGATTGCCGACGCAAGCATGGAGGAGCGGATGGCTTACGAGTGTAAGCTGCGCGATCATCTGATCGATCGTGTGCTGGCAGAAATTCCTTACAGCCGGCTGAACGGTGACCGGACGAAGCGTCTGCCGAACAACGCAAATTTCTGCTTCCGTTTTATTGAGGGTGAATCCATGCTCATCAAGCTGGATCAGAAGGGTATCTGTGCATCCAGCGGAAGTGCATGCACATCCGGTTCTTTAGACCCGTCACATGTGCTTTTGGCGATCGGACTGCCCCATGAGATCGCACATGGATCTCTGCGTCTGACGATCTCGCAGGAGACGACAATGGAAGAGATCGATTATACCGTGGACGAGCTGAAAAAGATCATCGAACAGCTGCGCTCCATGTCACCGTTATATGAGGATTTCGTAAAGAAGAATAAATAGAGAGGAAACAGAAGTATGTACAGCGAAAAAGTAATGGATCATTTTAATAATCCCCGTAATGTGGGTGAGATTGAGAATGCCAGCGGTGTCGGCACAGTCGGCAATGCAAAGTGCGGAGATATCATGCGTATGTATCTTGATATCGATGATAACGGTATCATTCAGGACTGTAAGTTCAAGACCTTCGGCTGTGGTGCAGCAGTTGCGACCAGCAGTATGGCGACAGAGCTTGTAAAGGGAAAGACGGTGCAGGAGGCACTTCAGGTGACCAACAAGGCAGTGATGGAGGCGTTGGACGGACTTCCGCCGGTCAAGGTGCACTGTTCCCTGCTCGCAGAGGAGGCGATCCATGCCGCACTCTGGGATTATGCTGAGAAGCATAATATTAAGATTGAGGGACTGGAAAAGCCGGTCAACGATATCAGCGAGAAGGAAGAGGAAGAAGAGGAAGATTACTGATCTTCGAAAATAATAAGAAATAATTTGGCTCCGGGAATTCATAGTCAAACGTGATTCCCGGAGTTGTTTTACTTTATGGGGAATAAAAATCAAAAATTGGGGAGTTGTATATGAAGATCAAGACAAAAGAAAAAAGCTATGAGCAGGTGCTGGCCCTGCAGGAACAGCCGCACAAAAAACCGTCGAGACAGTCGGCAGCGATCCGTGCGTTACTAAAGTTTCTGGCAGGATTTGACCTGCGCGCAGTGGATTTTTCTTATGAGACGGTCGGGATGGAGCAGATCGGAAAGGATGAGCCGTGCATGATCCTCATGAATCATTCCAGCTTTATCGATCTGGAGATTGCCGCGCATCTGCTTGCTGACCGGGAATATCATATCGTGTGTACGCGGGACGGGTTTGTGGGTAAAGAAGCGTTGATGCGTATGATCGGCTGTATTTCGGCAAAGAAATTTATCTATGATATCCAGCTGGTCAGGGATATGACTTATACGTTAAAGGAGTTGAAAGCATCCGTTCTGATGTATCCGGAGGCCAGCTACAGCTTTGACGGCACGCAGACTCCGCTTCCCGAGAGTCTGGCCAAATGCATAAAGCTGTTAAAGGTTCCGGTGGTGATGATCCGGACGGAAGGGGCTTTTTTGCGGGATCCGCTCTACAACTGTCTGCAAAAGCGCCGGGTGAAGGTGCGTGCGCGGATGGAGTATCTGTTGTCCCCGGGAGAGATTGAGCAAAAATCGGTAAAGGAGATTTATGCTGCTTTGCGCGGCGCGTTCTGTTATGATCATTTCAAGGAGCAGCAGGAGAAGAATATCGAAGTAAAAGAGCCTTTTCGCGCAGACGGACTGCACCGGGTATTATACCGTTGTCCACACTGTGAGCGAGAGGGTGATATGCGGGGAAAAGGTACACGGATCACTTGTGGTGAATGTGGTCATACATATGAGCTGACAGAATATGGGTATCTGCAGGCTGTGTCAGGGGACGGCCGGTTTACACATGTTCCTGACTGGTATCGGTGGGAGCGCGAGTGTGTGCGTAGGGAGCTTGAGCAAAACACCTATGAACTGGACCTCGAAGTCAGTATCTATATGATCGTGGATACAAAATGTGTCTACCGGGTCGGTGACGGTCGTCTGCGCCATACAAGGGAAGGTTTTCATCTGACAGGTTGCGACGGAAAACTGGATTACAGGCAGCTGCCGCAGGCGTCCTACAGCCTTTACTCTGATTTTTACTGGTATGAGATCGGGGACATGATCAGCATCGGAAATGAAAAGGTGCAGTATTACTGTTTTCCGAAGAACAATGAAAATATTGTGGCAAAGGCAAGACTTGCCGCGGAGGAATTATATAAGCTAAAAAAGACAGGCAAAGGTGGATATAGATAGTGTTGTCAGCATTGGATGAAGCGTATCTGGGTGAGAGGGCGCTGATCCCGGACGGAAAGATGTAAACGAACCTTTGCTTAAAAGTTTTTTATAAAATCCACTGTACACTGTTTGCATAGTGGATTATTATATCTGTAGAAAAAGCCGGGAAAGGAGAATTGTCGTGAACGAGCTTTTACAAAAGAGATTACTCACATGGGGAGAACGAATGATTATTTTTATCGTATGTGTTGCCATAAATCTGGTGGGAAAAGCCATTGCCGTAAAGTGCGGGCTGCCCATTTGGCTGGATATGCAGGGAACCTGCGTGGCAGCTTATTTCCTTGGTCTGCCGGGCGGCATTCTGGTGGCGGTTATGAACAACGCGATCTTTGCGGTGAATGATCGGATGACACTGATCTATACCTTGGTAGGAATTGTTTCTGCAGTTTTACTGTGGTTTTTGAGTCGGAAGGGATACCTGGAAAAGATTCGTACTGCAGTTTTTGCCAGTTTCTGGCTGGGAATCTGCTGCATGGCTGTATCTACGCCTCTAAACATTTTTTTGTATGATGGATATTCCGGCAACCGCTGGGGGGATGCCCTGGTGGATATGATGGACTGGTATGGGTTTGATCACTTCTTTGCAGCTCTGGCAGGCGAGTTTGTAGTGGAAATTATCGACAAACAGATTTGTATGGTATTGGGATTTTTTCTGATTAAGGGAATCCGCCATATTCTTTTTGATAAAAAGTCCGGGAAAACAGCTAAGAGAAAGAAAAAGACTAAGTCCGGGCGTGTGGTGGCCGGGTTGATGGCATTGGTCATGCTGTCTGCTGCACCGTGGCCCGCTCAGCTGGTTTATGGCGCCATCAACCAGGAGAATGAGAGCCAATACAGTGCACAGATTTATAATAATCAGAATGGAATGATGTCATCGGAAGCTAATGCCATTGCGGAGACATCAGATGGTTATATCTGGTTCGGCAGCTATGCGGGGCTGACCCGTTATGACGGCACATCCTTTACCTTTATGAAGGACAGTGGTATCGCCAGTGTCAAAGCCATGTTGTGTGACTCGAAAGGAAGATTATGGATTGGTACCAACGATGGTGGTATTGCCCGGTACGAAGGAGGCGATTTCTGCTATTTTCATACGGAGGATGGACTGCCTTCCGATTCCATCCGCTGCTTTTATGAGGATGAGCAGGGAAATATGTATGTGGGTACCACGGACCATCTGTGTGTGGTGGATGAAGAGGACCACATTCGGACGATCAATGAGGAACTGACCTATGTGCCGTCCATTTCCGGGGACGGGGATCTGATCGTCTGCGTGGATAAGAACGGTGATCTGTTTGTGTTGCAGGATGATGAGATTTGTGTGGATACCACAGGGGAACAGACGGATGTGTTTTACAATTGCATTTCTTCTACCAGCATGGGACTGGCTGTGGGGACTGCCGATGACGGTATCTATATTCTGGATGTGAATAACGGTGGGATCAGCCTGAAAAGACATTTCCGGACTCCGGTGCAGAATATCTGGAAAATCAAGGAAAATGATGAGGGACAGATTTGGATATGTGGAGAAAACGGATTTGGGTATTTAACGGAGGATGGAACCTACCACGCCCAGGAGACGGAGGATTTTCATGCATCCTGCGAGGATATTCATGAGGACTATCAGGGAAATATGTGGGTGGCTTCTTCCAGATATGGAGTATTGCGGCTGTCCAAATCGCCCTTTTTCAACCTGTTCACCCATGCGGAGATTGAACCGGATGTGACCAACGCAGTGGTGCGGTATGCGGATTGCTTCTATTGTGGTACGGACAGTGGATTGGTGATTCTGGACGATGAAGGAAATATCCGGGAGAATGATCTGACCGAACTTCTGGATGGAGACCGGGTGCGTTCTCTGTTCGTGGACAGTCGGAATCGGTTGTGGATCTGCACATACGGATCGAATGGTCTGGTTTGTGCGGATGGGAAGAAGGTATTGCGCAGTTATACCTGTGAACAGGAGTCGCTGGTAACCAGTGACAGAGTCAGATGTATGACGGAGCTTTCTGACGGCAGTCTGGCAGTGGGTACTGCAGACGGCATTTACTTTATTGATGGGACAGATGTGACAGGAAATGTGACGAAACAGGATGGACTGACAAATTCCCAGATTCTTTCCCTGACGGAAAAGGA
>JBJEML010000082.1:0-4912 GCA_051879675.1 Lachnospiraceae bacterium
ACCATAAGCTGTAATAGGTTTGCTCCTGACGCTCATCTGAGCCATAGGAGATATTCAGTGTTCCTGCATCCTGTGCGGCCATTAACTCCGCGGTCGGCTCTTCATCGGGCGGAAGGAACAGATACTGATCTACCAGATAATAGTAGGTCACTCCATTCTGTTCCACGACTTCTGCACGCTCCAGCTCCGCATCACTGAGAACCGTCGAGCCTTCTTTTACGATATAGTTCAGACGTTTTCCGTTCTTTTCATAGGTCACATTCAGTTCCGACTCATCCTTCACTTTTACATTGCTCTCATCCAGCGCATCAAAGTCTGCAATATGTGCATCTGCAAATGCATACCCGTTGTCGAAATCTTCCGGTGCATTCACTGTCACGTCCAGTTTTTTCTCCAGCTTTGCGATATCTGAAAAATCACTGGTCTGTGAACCGGGTCTCGTTCCTCCCACATATCCGGCGATCTTTCCGCCCGCCATACACACCGTTCCGGTCAGTACACACAATGCTGCTGCCACGATGGCTACCTTTTTTACGCTCATCTTTCTCATATAAATGACCTCCTTTTTCTGCCGCGCGATCTGCGCGTCAATCCGCTGCTTCAGATCAGCCGGCGGGTCATAGGAGTATGCATCTGTATAAAGCGCATTTTTGATCTGTTCATCCTTTAATTGATCACTCCGCATATCTTCGCCTCCCATTTTGCAGCTGCTCACTATGATCACAGCTGCAATCAGATAATTCTTCGCTCAAAAGCGTCCGCAGATTTTTTCTGGCTGTAAACAGTCTGGACTTCACAGTCCCCTCCATACATTCCATGACTCTGGCGATCTCCTTTGTGCCGAGTCCGTTAAAATAATAGAGGATCACTGTCGTCCGTTGCCGATACTCAAGCCTTCGAACTGCTTCTGCGATTGCCCGTTCCTGCTCATCCTGTAACACCTTGACTGCGGGAGAATCTGCCGTGGATGTATCCGCAAGCTCTAAGATCCGTTCCTCCGGTCGCTCTTTGGCATGCTTTTTTGCAATCTGCCACGCCGTGCGGTTTAGGATCTGGTAAAGCCAATAGCGAAACTGTTCTTCCTTTTTGAGCTTGTCACAGTTCAGATACGCCTTGATAAAGGTCTCCTGGGTCACATCTTCCCCGTCTGCCCGGTTGCCGGTGATCATACACGCTGTGCGATACAGTCTGTCATAATACTGTTCATAGAGTTTGTCAAAGGCTGCCCGTTCTCCCTTTTTCATGCGCCGGACAAGCTCCAGCTCCTTTTCTGCCTCCAAAGCACATCCTCCTTTCTGCAGCTGATCCATTACTCTACAGTTACGTTTTCTTTTTACTCTTCTTAGGTGCACCTGTATATAAGAGCATGCAAAGATAAAAACGGTTCAAAATATTTTAAAAAAGTCATACCCATTTTAGAGTACGACTTTTTTCACAATTGCAAAATCCCCTGTAAAAACAATCCCCTTCATTCCTACACGCTCGGCTGCCTCCACATTCTCAGGGCGGTCATCAATAAACACACATTCCTCCGGTTTCAGGTCATAGGCACTGCACAATAATTCGTAGATGCGCGTGTCCGGCTTGATCAGATGCACATCGGAGGATACCATCACACCGTCAAAGGAATCCATATCATAGTATCTGGGAAAATATTCATAAAACAGATTGCAAGCATTGGACAGCACATACAGATGGCAGCCTATTTCTCGACAAGATTGACAAAACTGCTTCGCCCCCGCGATTGGAAGCATGCAGATGTCCCAGTGTGCGACGCACTCCTTTAGCTTCCCATGCAGTTCTTCTGGCAGATGCTCCTTTGCCAGATCATAACGTTCCTCATTTGTGATCTCGCCGCGGTCGCCCATGAGCCAGATGTCGCTCTCAAACAGATTGGTCAGGATCAGTTGCTTTTCTTCTTCTGTCTCACAGACTTTATTTAAGATCACATGGGGATCATAGGACAGCAGTACATTTCCCATGTCCAGTATCACATTTTTTATCATCTTATGTTTCTCCTTCTTACATGACAATGCCCTTTAGGCGATAGCGAAACTCCTTTCGCTACCTTTTCCGGTCATGTACGCACATGTATCGCGGGCACGCTCCCGCTGCTTGTCGCAGGCAGTGGTACATAACCAGGATGCTATTTTAGATAATCCTTCACAGCAAACAAATCCGGCAAGACTACTGTTGCCAGCAAACGTATCTCTGCTGTCGGCTCTTTCAGATCCGGCACCATGATCGCCGGTATCCCCGCAGCGGCCAGGGCACGAATACCATTATAGGAATCTTCCACTCCAAAGGCTCGCTTGGGCGCAACATCCAACACCTCACAGGCTTTCAGAAAGATATCCGGCTCCGGCTTGCTTTTCTCTACCATATCGCCACAGATCACTGCATCAAAATAGGAACTCAGCCCGCCATCACGCAATTCCTGTTCTACGATCTCACGCCTTGTAGATGAAGCCAGCGCCACTTTTTTTCGATGCGCTTTCAGATATTGTAAAAGTTCCACCGCACCTGCCTTTTTCGGCAGTCTGCCTCCGCCATAGCGGCTGTGGAACAGATCTGACATTTCTTTTTTATAAGTGTCATAAGGAAAATCTGCCCCGTAATGCTCCAGCATGATCGCACGGCTCATCTCCCTTGTCGTGCCGAGACACGCATGGCACTGTGATTCAATATCCGGAATACCGTATTTGTCTGCGACCACTTTCCAACATTCCACGACTTTGATCTCCGAATCAAAGATCACTCCATCCATATCAAATAATACTGCATCAAAATCCATCTTTTCCACCACATGCCAAAGGCAGACATCTCTGTCTGCCTGATCTACATCCTTTCCAATTCTTCCAGTGCCCGTCTTGACCACTGGTATTTTTTTAAGTCAACCACACCATCCGCACATGGAATACCGTCTGCCTCCAAGAGCTCGATCTGGCGGTTGCCTCCGCCAAAAGCAAAAGCCGCCGACACTTCGCCCATGCGATTTACCACACGATAACACGGGATCCCTTCCGGATCCGGATTTGCATGCAGTGCATAGCCGACCACACGTGCCCAGCGCCGGTTTCCCGCCAACGCCGCCACCTGACCATAGGTCGCCACCTTGCCGCGCGGGATCTGACGCACGACCTCATAGATCTTTTCAAAAGAACTCTCTTTCTGCCCGCTCATACAACTGCCTCCCTTTTAGTTGTTTCGTGTATCATTTTTAACAGGGAACAGCAGATGCGATCAGCGAACGGATTTCTTCCGCAGTCGGCATTACCCGGAGTGCACCTTTTCTTGTCGTAATAAGCGATGCTCCTGCATTTGCAAATGTTAGCAGTTCCTTCAGATCATTCTCCGTCAGAGCCTCCAGACCATGCTCCAGCACAAAATTTAATGCACAACCCTCAAAGGTATCTCCCGCTCCGGTCGTTTCAATCGTATGCTCCTGCAGGAACGGCGCAGCCTCAACTATCAGATTCTTGTAATAAGCTCTGCTGCCCTCCCTGCCAAGTGTCACAAAGATTAATGGGATATCATAGCTTTTCCGCAGCATCTCAACTCCCTTGGTGTAATCATTTGTTCCGGTCATAAATTCCAGCTCATTGTCAGAAATTTTTAATATGTCACACTGAGCCAGACCGTATGCGATCTCTGCGCGCGCATCCTCCAGAGAATTCCAAAGCGGCTCCCGCAGATTCGGATCAAAAGAGATCATAAGTCCCGCATCTTTTGCCACGCGCAACGCATGTCTCGTCGCCTCCCGCACACCGGGATGCGTAGAAGAGAGTGTGCCAAAGTGAAAAATTTTTCCCCCACGGATCACATCCTCCATCACTTCTTCTTTTTTCAACATCATGTCCGCACCGGGATTTCGATAAAAACTGAATTCGCGGTCTCCATCCGGCTGCGTATGTACAAATGCGAGTGTTGTCGGAACTGTCCGGTCAAACAGCAGATTATGTACATCCGTGCCACTCTCTTCTACTGTCTGCGCCAGCATATGACCGAAATTATCATCTCCGACCTTTCCGATAAACGCCGTCTTCTTTCCCAGCTTATTTAACATTGCAAGCACATTGCAGGGTGCGCCGCCGGGGTTTGCCTCCAGCACCGGATTCCCCTGCGCGCTCAAACCGTTTTCCGTAAAATCGATCAAAAGCTCTCCGAGAGCCACCACATCATATTTTTTCATTGTCTTTATCCTCTGCCATGTTCCTGTGCACCATTCATCCATTTGGTGATTCCTAAAATATGCCTTTCACACTATATATGGAAACACTTCTGCACATCCGCAAATTTGCCGAGTACCATGATCATGTCGTCCGGCCGCAGCTGTGTATCCGGTGCAATATTCATTGATATTTTTTCATCGCGCTTGATGCCGAGAATATTTACATTGTACTTGTTTCGGATATCCAGCTCACGGATCGTCTTTTCATACCAGTTCATCGGCACTTCCACTTCGAAAATGCCGTAATCTTTATCAATCTCAACATAGTCTGAGATATGATCTGCAGTATAACGGATGGCTGCCCAGCTTGCCAACTGACGCTCCGGATAAAGCACCTCATCCGCACCGTTGCGCAGCAAAAACTTCGCATGGATATCACGTGATGCACGGCTCACGACGAGCTTTGCACCCAGTTCCTTCAACAGTGAAGTCGTCTCCAGAGAACTCTGGAAATCACTGCCGATCGTAACGATACAAAGATCGAAATTCCGGACACCCAGAGACTTCAAAAATTCTTCATTCGTGCTGTCGCCGATCTGGGCGTTCGTGACATAAGGGAGCAGTGCTTCTACTCGCTCCTCACATTTATCTACTGCCATCACCTGATGATGCAGTTCGTTCAATTTCATCGCAATATGCTTTCCAAAACGGCCGAGGCCGACCAGTAATACGGTTTTCATC
>JBJEML010000082.1:5012-43348 GCA_051879675.1 Lachnospiraceae bacterium
TTCTCCTTCGGTGCCTTCGACACGTTAGGTTTCGTGCCGGAGATGGCTGCAAATACGACTGTCAGTCCGCCCACACGTCCGAAATACATGAGCACTGTCAAAATAATATGACTCGCAAGCGAGAGATCCGGGGTGAGTCCCAGAGTCAGTCCTACCGTACCGATTGCCGATCCCGTTTCAAAAATGCACTCCAGCATGGGCAACTGTTCGATACTGCTGATCAAAATACCACCGCCCAGACAAAAGACCAGATACATAAGCAACACAGCTGCCGCATATTTCACCGTCTCGCTGGCAACGCGCCGGTCAAAGACCTCCACATGCTCCCGGCGTCCGAACACCGACAGCATGGATAGGATCAATACCGCGATGGTCGTCGTTTTCATACCTCCTGCCGTGGAACCGGGCGAACCACCGATGAGCATAAGGATCGTCATGATCGCCTGCCCCGGCTCACTCATCATCGTCAGATCCAATGTATTAAAGCCCGCCGTTCGTGGCGTGACCGCCTGAAACAATGCCCCCCAGAAACGCTGCGCACCGGAAAGCCATGCCCACTGCGGATAGCTGAATTCAATAAAATAGAAATAGAGGGCCGGCAATACAAGCAGAATCGCCGTCACAATAAACACAAGCTTTGACTGCATCCGGTACTTTCGCAAGTGCCATTTATGCGTGCGGATATCATTCCATGTTAAAAATCCGATACCACCGATAATAATGAGCAACATGATCACAATGTTGATAACCGGATTTGTGACATACGACACAAGCGACGAATAGTGCTCCCGCACACCCATCAGGTCAAAGCCTGCGTTGCAAAACGCGGAAACAGAGTGCCACACAGAATACCAGATGCCCTTTCCCAGTCCGAAATCTTTGTAAAATACCGGAAACATGCAGACCGCTCCGATCAGCTCTATACCGAACGTCGTCGTCACGATAAAGCGTGTCAGGCGTACAATACCGCCCACCTGTGGTGCCGCGATGGACTCCTGCATCGTGCTTCGCTGCATCAGACCGATCTTTTTTCCGGAAATGATCGTGATCGCTACCGCTAACGTCACCACTCCCATTCCGCCGATCTGAATCAGTGTCAGTATCACCGCCTGTCCAAACCCACTCCAATATGTCGCTGTATCCTGTACTACCAGTCCCGTCACACATGTGGCAGATGTCGCAGTAAAAAGCGCATCCATCAAGGATGCGCTCTCAGAACCTCTGGTAGCAAAGGGCAGCATCAAAAGCACGGTTCCGATCAGTATCACTACCAAAAAACCCAGAATAATGATCTGGAAGGTTGAGAGATGTTTTCTCACTCTGATCTCATTCATTTTGACTGCTCCTTTGTAACTGTATTGCGCATGAAGCTAGTATATCACTTCATGCAAAAAAAGAACATAGGGAAGTTGAAAATTATCATCCATCACAGAATCTGCGGCCACTCCTTCTCGATCACATGCATAAAATGCTCCTGCACGGCATCAAACAGATAGCCGGTCTCCTGCGGCAGTTTTTCTTCCTCCGCAAAACCACCCGCCATTGATGCATGACCACCGCCATTGCCCCAGTCCTTAAGTGCAATATTTGCCAGATTTCCGGCATGCACATCGTCACGCTCACTGCGAATACTGAATTTGTAACCACCCGCTCGTTTTGCGTAGATCACCACGACCTCAACCTCCGCGAGTGCTAACAGGAAATCACAAAGTGCTGCCACCAAAGCATCCGGGCAGACAAAATCCAAATATGAGAAACACACTTTTCCGAAACAGCGGATATGCTCGATCGCACTGCCGTACGCCTGTAGATCCGCAAATTCCATGTTGTTTGTCTCCAGTTCATGCAGCAAAGCCTTATCCGCATAGTGAAACAGATATGCATACATCTCAACATCAAATTCTGTCACACCGCGGCTCAGCTGCAGCGTATCCATGCGCAGTCCGTAAAGCAGAGCCGTTGCGGTCTTTGCCTCCGGCTCTATGCTAAGCGCACGATAATAGTCCGTGATCAGACTGGCGCATGCACCGGTAATACGCAGATCCGCATACTGATAATCCACCTTGACAAATGTCGGGTGATGATCGATCGCCGCCATCTCATCACCGATCAGATCCGTTGTATTTCCGTTATTTTTCTGGCAATCCACCAGAATGATCATGTCTGTCGGCCGCATCACCTCACTGATCTCTCCGTATGGCACCATCGTGATCCCGCACAGATTCAGCATTTTCAAGCTGCTGAGCTTATCGATCTGACCCTCATGACACAATCTTGATGTAATATCAAAATGTGCCAGAAGCTGCTGCAGTCCGAACGCACTGGAAATGGCATCCGGATCCGGAAAATTGTGTGTCTGTATCCAGACGGTTTTGTTTTTACATAGATTTATCAATTTGTTTGGATTTATCATCTGTATATATCCTCCAGTGTAAATAAGTGAACTTCTCCGGTCTGTTCCAGTTCTTTCAATCCTTCCGTAAACCCGCCTTTTGAAAAGATATAAAAATGATATTTGGAACCTTTCCCAAACACCCGGGCGTAACTTCTGAGCAGTTCCAATTCATCTACGCCAATACGCTCATTTCGGAATTTGCAGGAACCGATGATATACTCCGTCCCCTCAACGGGCGTTCCCACAATATCGATCTGAACCTGTTTTCTGGTGGCAGCATCCGTCCCCCACCACTGTCCTACATCCTTCAGCAGAATGGGTAACTGATCAGCATAGTAAACCAGGTAGTCCTTACACATTTTCTCAAAGACCAGCCCCATATAATCCGGAAGATTTTTCTTCACAACATGGTCATACATCTCTGCAATTCTCCCGGAATTGATCGCCACCATGTTCTGCGGAACAAAGCGATACCAAAACCGAAACAGGTTATCCGCCAACAGATAAATGGATTTCTTTCCCACCTTTTCTGTAATGGGTGTTTCTTTTCGTACGATTCCAAGATCAGATAACGATCTCAGATATTTTGTACAGGGTCCTGTCTCCAGTCCGGTCTTCGTCGCAATTTCATTTAATCGGGAAGCCCCCTCTGCAATTGCAGTGATCATCGAATTATAGACCGCCGGCTCCCGCAATTCCTGTTTCAGTAAGTTTTCCGGTTCTTCATATAAATAACTCGTTTTGTCAAAAATATTCTCTAAAACAGCCTCGTCTATATCATTTGTCACATGCAGTTTATTAATATAGTGTGGTATTCCTCCTGTGATTCCGTATATGAGCGCATTCTGTTCTTCGTCCAGTTCCTCATGAAAAAGGGCTGTTTCCTTATAGGTCAGTGGCTCAATCTTAAACTGCGCCGTGCGCCTGCCGTATAAAGGGCTCTCGTACCCCAAAACCTGATACTCCATAAAACTCATAGAAGATCCGCATAGGATCAAATATATATTCTGATTACTCCATATATGATCGATCAAGTGCTGCAGCCTTGACGAAATAGACTTTTCTGCTTTGGCAAGATATGGATATTCGTCGATCACAAAAATGATCCTCTCCCGCTCGGACATCCTCGTAATCTCTGCAAATGCGCTGTCAAAGGAATCAAAAACGGGGGCACTGCTGCCGGTTGGATTCTGACAGCTGTAGATTGCCTGCGACAATATTTTCAGATTTTCCGAAGCAGTTGTATCTAATGCCGAAAAATATATATTCTTTTTATCCTTACAGAATTCATTGATCAAAGCAGTTTTTCCAACACGTCTTCTTCCATAAATAACAATGCATTCAAATGTATTGCCTGCATATCGCTTATTTAATTTCCGTAACTCATTTTCCCTACATAAAAACACTGCTCAGCGCCTCCTTCCAATTATTCTACTCACAATATACTATCTTACGAGTAGAATAATTGATTTTGACTGATTTGTCAATAATCACACTATAAAAACGAAATAAAGTGAACATTCTGTGTCTTCCTTGACTTTTCTCTTTCCAGCGCTATAATAGTCTAACTGGCTATTTTATACGGAGGAATGATCATGGATTTATTATTTGAAATTTTCATCTGCTTTATCGCAGGCATGGGCGCAGGACTCGGCACCGGCTTTGCCGGAATGAGCGCCGCAGCAGTCATCAGTCCCATGCTCATTACTTTCTTAGGCATGCCGGCTTACGAGGCCGTCGGCATCGCACTTGCCAGCGATGTACTCGCCAGTGCGATCAGTGCCTACACCTATGGGAAAAACAAAAATCTGGACATCAAAAACGGCATTGTGATGATGATCTCAGTCTTAGTATTCACCTGTGTCGGCAGCTTGATTGCCAGCAAGGTGCCCAACGCTACGATGGGTGGATTTTCTACTGTCATGACGCTGTTGCTTGGTATAAAATTTATCGTAAAGCCGGTCATGACGACCAAAGAAAAAATGGCTGAAACAGATCCGAAAAAACGATTCATCCAGTCTGTCGTCTGCGGTTCTGTTGTCGGCTTTATCTGCGGATTCATCGGTGCAGGCGGTGGAATGATGATGTTGCTTGTCCTGACAAGTATTCTTGGCTATGAGCTCAAAACAGCCGTCGGAACAAGCGTCTTTATCATGGCTTTTACCGCGCTGACAGGTGCCGGCAGCCATTTTATCATCGGTGGCATGCCTCAGCTTCTGCCGCTCTTACTCTGTATCGCATCCACGCTGCTGTGGGCGCGCATTGCAGCCAGGTTTGCAAATAAAGCCAGTGCCGCTACGCTCAACCGGGCGACAGGAATTGTGCTGACCATACTCGGCGGCGCAATCTTTTTGGTAAATCTTGTAAAATAATATTTTATGCACTATTTATAAATCTTTTAGATTTTTGACACATGTGGTTCACATTTCTCCCATATACTGGTATTGTTCAGATGAGGAGCCGTAAGTTTTACGGAACCCGGATCGGCTCCGACAAAAAACAACAGGGCTTACGCACATGAGAGCTCAATGTGCGAAGCCCTTTTTCTATATCTATTTTACCCCGGTATTTACACACAGCCATTGACACTGCCCGGCATTTCTGTCAGTTGATCCGCAGTCCCTTCGGATAATGATTTTTCATGATCCCCCGGTCTGCCTTTCCCCAGCCCGTCGGCTGCCCCTTGTAGGTAATGAGTGTCCATCCCTTCAACGACGGATCGCAGGAAAGCGTCTCCCCTCGAAGGTATTTTTCCGGTTCTTCCGTTTCCCATACCTGCACCGCCTCGGAAACATTCAATGCCAGTGCCAGCGCATGTGAGGGTTCAAACCGGTTCTTTTTGTTCGTGCCAAGATGCAGTCCCGGACGCACGGTTTTTAATCCTTTCAGATCCGGCATCTCATCCGGCACAAGGTAGAGCTGTTCTCCAAACTCCAGCCGTCTGCCGGTCAATTCACAACACAACGTCTGCCGCGCAAACTCCTCATAGCAATTCCACGCATTGACTCCCTCTGCACCCGTTCTGCCCTTATTTCCCTTTTTACCTTTACCTGCGTCACGCGAGGGCCTTTCCGTATTCATAGCGGACAGTAAACCGGTCGTTTGATGCCTCGTAAGCTCGCCGCATTTTTTTACACGTGCCACGAAATGTCCTTCTCCGCGCTGCATATGCGGCCAGATCCGTCCGGTGCCCGGCAGCGATCCCTCTGATATGCAGAGTGCCTGTGTATCGATCGGCAGTAGCTCCAGTTCCGGATACGTCTTCAGCAGCCAGTCGACCATCTCCTCATCCTCTGCCGGAGCAAAGGTACAGGTCGAGTAAACGAGCACACCACCCGGACGCAGCATATTGACCGCGCACGCAAGGATCTCCTTCTGACGCTTGGCACACATCTCGACGTTTTCCGGCGACCACTCCGTGAGTGCCGCCTCTTCTTTGTGGAACATACCCTCACCGGAGCACGGCGCATCCACCACGATCCGGTCAAAAAATGACGCAAACCGCGTTTCCAGCTCCTGTGGCGAATGATTTAAAACAACCGCATTTTTAATGCCGAGCCGTTCGATATTCTGCGATAGGATCTTTGCACGGTTCGGCACGATCTCATTGCACACAAGCAGACCTTCACCCGCCATCCGCCCGGCGATCTGGGTAGATTTCCCGCCGGGTGCTGCACACAGATCCAGCACATACTCTCCGGGTTTTGGTTCAGCCACTTCCACCACACACATTGCGCTCGGTTCCTGAATATAGTATAGTCCCATCTCATGAAACGGATGCCTGCCCGGCCGCTCTGACTCCTGATAATAATATCCTTCCTGCGCCCAACTGACTTTTTCCAGCGCAAAGGGCATCAGTGCCTCAAACTGCCCCCGCTCCATCTTTATGGGATTACGCCGCAGTCCGTATGCCCGCGGCGAATCATAGCTGGCAAAAAATGTATCTGCCTCTGCTCCCAATCTTTTTCGCATCCGCTCGACAAATGCCTGCGGAAGCTGTGTCCGTATCTGCTCTTCCATGTTGTCCTAATCCCTCTGTAGCTGTCCATTACCTTTACAGCTATTCCCTCGTTACAATATTTTTTACCGTCACTCCGTCACTTACCGGATGCTTCTGTTTTCTTTCATCAGTATAACGGTTTTCGAGACAAAAAGAAAGACCCGGACACACAATCTTCCTGTGTACCCGGATCATCCATCCACACTTGCTCATCACAAATCGTTGCCAAAACACATGCACGATCCCGACAGACCTACTGACCTAACACGTTATTTTCATATATTTTACGCGGGCTCACCGACTAAGGTAGAGATCTCCCGGTGCTCGATCGCGGTAGAAAATACGATCTGTGTCTGTGTCTTTCCGAACTTCTGTACCTGAGATACAAATGCCTCCAGCTCCTTGGTATTCGAATAAGCCACCTCTAAAAGCATCGAATAATCACCTGTAATGCAGCTGCACTCGATCACATGATTACAGGCTCTTGCAAGGTTCAGAAATGCCTCCTTTTTACCGGGCATCACCTCAACATTAATAAATGCACGTATGCGGTTTCCAAGTTTTTCCTTATTGACACATGTATGATAGCCGAGGATATATCCTTCGCGCTCCAGCTTGTCGATTCTGGCGGAAGTTGCCGGAGAGGATAAAAACACCTGTGCTGCAATGTCCTTCAACGACGTTCTGGCATTCTCCTGTAAAATATGTAAAATCTTTCTGTCCACACTGTCTAACTGCTGTCTCATATTTTTCACCTCACATAATTTGCGGCGAAACGTGCATACGATCTGTCGCTGCATGCAAAAAGGCGCTTCAACCCCTTGGTTGAAACGCCTTTGTTTCGCTTAATTTTTTTAAGTTGGTGATATAATAACATTCTTTTTTTAATTTGTCCAGTAGCTTTTATTAAAAAATTAATCTTTCTGCCAAATTCAGTCAAAATTGTACATAATCGATTCCAAAATAAAATACTTTTTAGTTATTTAATACAGGAAATGTCAGCACCACCTTAAATAAGTCTCCGTCCACAGTCAGTTCCAATGAACCTCCCATCAATTCCGTCAGACTGCGGGCGATCGACAAGCCCAATCCGTTGCCCTCCATGCTGCGTGAGCTGTCTCCACGCACAAATCGCTCCATTAATTCCTCGCTTGAAATATTGAGAGGCTCCCGGGAGATGTTACGGAATGTAATGCGTGCCTGATCTCCCTCACGCTCCAGATTCACATAGGCACGTGTTCCGGGCTGTGCATATTTACATATATTGTTCATCAGGTTGTCAAACACACGCCACAGATGCCTGCTGTCCGCATTGATCCTGACCGGTTCGTCCGGCTTACGGATCTGTAGTTCGATCTGCCCCTGTGAGAGTTTTTCCTCATACTCCCCGATCGTCTGAACGA
Source organism: Lachnospiraceae bacterium (assembly GCA_051879675.1). Lineage (GTDB taxonomy): Bacteria > Bacillota > Clostridia > Lachnospirales > Lachnospiraceae > W0P33-017. The sequence continues at coordinate 12,811 of JBJEML010000082.1, forward strand.
GCGTCACCTGCGCATCACACACCTCCATCGCGACCTTCAGGTTTCCTGTCGAAGCCTTGGAAGCCTCGATCAGATCCTCGATCAGTTTCTTCAGACGCGCAGACTGACGGCTGAGCACATCGAGATACTCCTGCGCCTTTGGATTATCCAGCTGCTCCTTGCCCAGCAGATCCACATAGTTAATGATAGATGTCAACGGTGTCTTAATGTCATGTGAGACATTGGTGATCAGTTCCGTCTTAAAGCGTTCGCTCTTCATACGCTCTGCAACCGCTGCATTCATTCCATCCCCGATGGCATTGAGATGATCGCCATGTTTTTTGAATTCCCAATACATCCTGGACGTGTCGATCTTGCTTTCCAGATCACCCTGCGCCAAAGTTTTTCCGCCCTCCTGCAAATGATACATCTGCAAGAGCCCAAAAATGATCATCGGGTACAAAAGCAATTTCTCCAAGAACCAGAAGATCAAGAACAGCCCCAGACGCCCTGACCCGGATGCAAACATCACAATTACCAGAAACTCTGCAAAAGCGATGCCTCCCAGGATCAGCCATGCCTTCCACAGAAACCGTACACTGTGCATCAGCTCCATGAAACGGTTCCACAGACGGCAGATAAATTGCCACAATGTCTGCACGATCTTCCAACATAATTTTGCACATGCATAAACCAGTGTATGCCGCCACCATTTGCCCAGCTTGCACCAGAGAGCAAAGCTCATGCTGCACTCGATCAGCAGCAGGATCGCCAGAATACCCGCAGCCCCCGTAAACAGCCAGAATGAAATGTATTTCAGCGGATTCCACTCGGTGCCCACATAAATGACTGCACAGGCGAGAAGCGCATCAATGCAAAGAACACCGCAGATGTTCACGTCCACCGGTATTGCATCCCACGGACGCTTGCACAATTCTTCCACACCATTCCTATGTCCCGCCGCACAGAGCAGGAACACAAAGGCTGCGATCCCGGCGACCAGTGACAATGCGAGCAGCAGCACAAACACATATTTGTATGCAAATGCAAAATCAACAAGCAGTTTTCCCTGGGCCAACAGGTCACAATCATTAAAATCAGCTTTTACATCCAACGGATCCTTCGCATAGGAGACGATATAGTAGCTGTCAACTTCAGTCTCATCCGTCTTCGGCACCACCGGAACGGTTGCCATTCCGGCTGACACATAGTCCACACTGTATCCGTCCGCGTTCAGCTCGCCCAACGCAAGCAGTTCCCGATCGTCAATGACACGAACATCTGATGCGCGCAGATACTGACTGGAATTGGAAAACATCAGCAGCATGTCAGGCCTGCGCCACTCAGTAAACTCCCCATTGAGATATGAATTAGATAACGTCCCCTGCACCAAATAAGTGTTGTCTTCCACTTCCTGCACATTTGGTGCCTCTTGTGTCAAGTAAGTAACTTCATCTGCTTCATCCACCACTTCACCGGCGGTTTCTGTTACCGCAGATGTCCCCGACACGTTTGCATCATTTCCCTGCGCGGCATCGCTGTTAAGTTCTGCTTCGGATAGAAACGTATGATCCGTATATCCGACGGAATCCGGATACTTCACCAGGATCTCCCCGATGTACGGATAGAGGCGTTCTCCCACCTTGATGTACAGCGTCTCGTTCATCCAGTCATAGAAATATCCGTCGATCGCCTGACTCTCGCAGGTGTAGGCCCCTTGTTCACCATAATTGTTGATCGAACCGTAGCCGAACAGACTCATATCATAGCTATAGTAGGTGTACTCACTCCAGTTGCAGGAATAGAGATTCACATCGTTACGGTCGATCGCCCGGTCGATATTGCTGACCACATAATTCTTCGGATCGTTCAGATCCACCGCATCATAATCATCGGTTCGGATGATTCCGAAACGGAAATTCGTCTGATCAAGCTCCTTTACAGCTTCCTTATTTCCGTTCTTATAGTTGGCCATTGCATACACACTGTACCGGTCCAAAAACTGCTCATTCACACGCGTAAGCACCGTCGCCTCATCCTCACTGTACACGTTCATGTAATCTGCCACGATGACGGCAGCGGCGGATGCCACGCACATGAAAGCACTGATAATGACCAGACAGATCGCTATAACCTTTGCCGCAAGGCTACCGGTCAGCTTTTTAGATGACCGTTTCGTACCTTCACACTTCATTACCTCATTCTTCATTATAAAAATCTTCCTCCTTCATGGGCTTCCATCTTATAGCCCCTGCCCCATACGACCTTTAAATATCTGGGTTCTGCCGGGTTATACTCGATCTTCTCCCGCAGATGGCGGATATGTACTGCCACCGTATTCTCCGTTCCGACCGAGACATCCTTCCATACTGCCTCGTAGATCTCTCGCGGTGAAAAAACGCGTCCCGGATGCTCCATCAAAAGCTTCAGGATATCGTACTCCGTTCTGGTCAGTGAAACCGCATCCCCATCGAGTGTAACCTCCTTTGTCACGTCATCCAACTCGATGCCGCCGATCACAAAGCGCTCTTTCTTTGTGACCGTTCCTCCAAGCTGCATATAACGCCGAAGCTGTGAACGCACGCGCGCCAGCAGTTCCACCGGATTAAAGGGTTTTGTGATGTAATCATCCGCGCCTACATTTAAGCCGAGCACTTTATCCGTGTCCTCACTCTTTGCTGTCAGCAGGATCACCGGCACATTGCTCTGCCTACGGATCTCTACCATCGCGCTCATCCCGTCCATCACAGGCATCATCAGGTCAAGCAGTACCAGGTGGATCTCCTCACGCTCCAGAATATTCAGCGCTTCCCTGCCGTTATATGCGGAATATACCGTATAGCCCTCACTGCGCAGATAGATCTCCAGCGCGGACACAATGTCCTTTTCATCATCACAAACCAGAATGTTGTACATTTTCTCCTCCTCAAATATCTGCAGACAAAATAAAAATCCGTTACCATAAAAACCATGATCGATCACAGTCTTATTGTAACGGATTTTTTATGAAGTTCCAATATGGTGAATCTTTAAGTTTTTCTTAAGATTCGTGTTTTATTCCTCAGACGGGCTGCAATTCTCCAGTTTTTTCAGCACTTCGGGCAGTTCCCCGATATCCTTGATCAATATATCCGCCCCTGCCAGTTCTTCCCTGCTGCCGTAGCCGTAAAGGCATCCGACAAATGCCACGCCCGCCGCACGCGCACAGGCAAGGTCCTTTTCCCTGTCTCCGATGACCACATAAGGTGCATCGTATTGCGGTAAAATCTCTTTTATGATCTGCGTCTTTGGAACAAAACCATAGGACTCACAGTCATAAAAACGGTCAAACCAACGCTCCATCCGAAATTCTTCCCAGTGCGCTTCCCGATACCCGATCTTGCAGTTACTGAGCACGATCATCGGATAACCGTTTTGTTTCAGCAGGTCAAGCGTTGACCTTGCATTTGCATACCACCGTGCTTCATGCGCACGCACACGTGCGACCATTCCATCACCGTTTCTCTTTGCCGCCTGTTCCTTGATCTCGTCCGCAAGCTGCGGCTGAAAATCATCCCACATCTCTTTTGCATTGAGCCCCAGCCAGCCCGCGATGCGCGCGCTCGAAAGCGGTTCTTCCTTCACATATCCTTGCTGTGCAAGCCGGTGATACGTTTCGCGCATGACCGGCTCATAGATGTGCAACGTATCGTGGATGGTGCCGTCATAGTCAAAAATAAGTGTCGGCTTCATGTTACATCTGAGCCATCAGATTTACCATCTCGACAGCAGACAGTGCACAGTCATAGCCCTTATTTCCTGCCTTGCTTCCGGCACGTGCGATCGCCTGCTCAATATTCTCGGTTGTCACGATACCGAACAGTACCGGAACACCGGTAGCCAGTCCCACCTGCGCGATACCCTTTGATACCTCGTTGCACACATAATCATAGTGAGAGGTCTGTCCGCGGATGACTGCTCCGACACAGATCACAGCATCGTACTTTCCGGACTGCGCCAGCTTGGAAGCAACGACCGGAATCTCAAACGCTCCGGGCACCCATGCCGCAGTGATATTTTTCTCCTCAACGCCATGGCGGACAAGTCCGTCCACTGCACCGCCCAGCAGCTTATTGACAATGATCTCGTTAAAACGGGATGCTACGATTGCCACCTTCATTCCCTCGGGTGCGACTACTTTTCCTTCTAATACATTGATTTCTTTCATGATGTTAATTCTCCTTCTTTATTTATTCAGCCGATGCTTCGGCCTGTTCTGCACAGTTTTTTTCATATATAGCGATCCTGCCCTTATTTCGGCTTTGAATCGTTAATCAAATTTAATATCCTTAAAAATATGTCCCATCTTTGCCTGCTTGGTCTTCATATAAAAACGGTCATATTTCTGCGGCTCGATCTCGATCGGCACACGCTCCTTGATCTCGATGCCAAAATCCTCAAGTCCGTATACCTTTTCGGGATTGTTCGTTAACAGCCGCAGCGATTTTACGCCCAGATCGGACAGGATCTGTACGCCCTCCCAGTACTCGCGCAGATCCGGTGCAAATCCAAGACGGATATTTGCTTCCACGGTATCCAGACCCTGTTCCTGAAGCTCGTATGCCTTGAGCTTATTGATCAGTCCGATTCCACGCCCCTCCTGGCGCATGTAGAGAAGAATTCCGCGGCCTTCCTTTTCGATCATCTGCATCGCTGTCTTCAGCTGGTTTCCACAATCGCAGCGCAGGGAACCGAAGGTATCTCCGGTCAGGCACTCGGAATGTACGCGGCAAAGCACGTCATTTCCATCTCCGATATCCCCCTTTACCAGCGCAACATGATGCGCTCCGGTAATGTCATTGACATATCCATAGATCTGAAACTGCCCATACTCCGTAGGCATCTTTGCACATGCCTCCCGCATCAGATGCTTTTCATGGGTTCTGCAATAATCCTGCAGATCCTTAATGGTGATAAAGGTCAAACCCAGATCCTTTGACATCTGCTGCAGCTCCGGCGCACGCATCATTGTTCCGTCCTCACGCATGACCTCACAGCAAACGCCACACTGCTTTAAGCCCGCCAGACGCATCAGATCCACGGTAGCCTCCGTATGGCCGCCTCTCGTAAGGACACCTCCGCTTCGCGCAACCAGCGGAAATACATGTCCGGGTCTGCGGAAATCCTCCGGTTTTGTGCCCTCTTCCACGCATTTGCGCATCGTAAAGCCGCGCTCTGCAGCGGAAATACCGGTTGTTGTTTCCACATGGTCGATCGCCACCGTAAATGCAGTCTGATGGTTGTCCGTATTCTCGGATACCATCGGAGGCAGACCGAGCTTTTCCGCAAGATCAGCACTCATCGGTGTGCAGATCAGTCCCTTTGCATGAGTTGCCATCAGGTTGATATTTTCCGTCGTTGCAAACTCTGCCGCGCAGATCATATCACCCTCATTTTCGCGCTCCGGATCATCGGTCACGAGAATGACTTTTCCCATGCGCAGATCCTCCAATGCCTTGTCAATTGAACTGTATTCAAAATCCATATTTTCCTTCCTTTCTATCAAAACCCATATTTCTCTAAAAAATCCATCGTAATGCCGGAGTTTTCCGGCTGTGCATCTGTGCCTGCAAAATTCATCAGACGTTCCACATATTTTCCCACAACATCATTTTCCAGATTGACCAATGCCCCCGGCTCATGCTTCAGAAGCGTTGTCTCCTCCCCGGTATGCGGAATGATCGACACGGAAAACGTATCGTCTGTCACGGCCGCAACTGTCAGGCTGATTCCGTCAATACAGATAGAACCCTTCTCAACGATCAAGCGCAGTATTTCCGGCTTTGCTGCGATCGTCACCCACACCGCATTTTCCTCTCTGCGATAGCTGCGGATCATTCCGGTTCCGTCTATGTGACCGGATACGATATGTCCGCCAAAACGTCCGTCTGCCGCCATGGCACGTTCCAGATTGACCGCATCTCCCGCCTTTGCCTGCGCCAGGCTGCTCCTTCGGATCGTCTCCGCCATCACATCTGCCGTAAACATCCCATCCTGCATCGAAGTAACTGTCAGACAGATGCCGTTGACCGCAATACTGTCTCCGACCTTTGTGCCTTCAAGCACCTTTTTTGCCCGGATCCGGATCGTTCCGGATATTCCCTGCCTGTCGATGCCAATGATTTCTCCAAGCTCTTCTACGATTCCTGTAAACATCTATTCACCCACCTTTATTCCAAGAACTGCATTGCCCCATGCCCACAACACAGGGCATACTCTACACAGTAACATACTCGATCAACAGATCCTCTCCAACTGCAGTCACCTGTTTGATGGAAAGCTTTACTGCCTGATCCGGCAGTAAAGCGCCGATGCCCTCCACAGGCGTCTTTGCACCTGCTCCGCCAAACAGTTTTGGTGCTACAAATGCCTTCACCTCATGCACCAGCCCGAGCCGCAGCATGCTGTCATTTAACATTCCGCCGCCCTCTAACAGGATACTGTCTATCTTTTTCTCTCCGAGCACACCCATCAGTGCTTTCAGATCTACTTTTCCATCTGCTCCCGGAAGCTCCAATACCTGTATTCCCAAAGACTCCAGACGCCTGCGTTTTTCCGGTTCGGCACCGGCACATGCGACGATGGTTTCATACTCGTGTGCACTTTTTGCGATCGCACAGTCCTCCGGTATGCGCAGTCCACTGTCGCAGATAATGCGTACCGGACTTCTGCCACCCTCAAACCGGACATTCAGCATTGGATCATCCGCGAGCACGGTTCCGATCCCCACCATAATACCGCGATAGTTGTGGCGCATGCGCTGTACCATCTCACGTGCCTTTTCTCCGGTGATCCACTTGGAAGCACCGGTCTTTGTAGCGATCTTTCCGTCTGCCGTCATCGCGTATTTTAAGATCACATACGGCGTATTTGTCGTGATGTAATGAAAAAAGATCGGGTTGAGCCGGTCGCATTCGTCGCGCAGGAAATCCTCATCGACAACAATACCTGCCTCCCGGAGCTGCTTTGCTCCCTTTCCGGCCACCTTCGGATTCGGATCTCTCGAACCGATCACCACGCGGGCGATCTTATTTTCGATGATCGCTTCGGTGCACGGCGGCGTTTTGCCGTAATGGCAGCACGGCTCCAACGTGACGTAAATGGTTGCCCCTTCTGCCGATTCCGTCAGGGATGCGATGGCATTGCGCTCCGCGTGGAGCTCACCGTATTTTTTGTGGTATCCCTCACCGATGATCCGTCCATCTTTCACGATGACTGCACCGACCAACGGATTCGGGCTTGTCCAGCCCCTTGCTCGCTCCGCCAGCGAGATCGCACGGCGCATATAGTCCTGATCTGTCATATTTCCTTCATTCTGCATTTGTTCCATAGCTTTATAGCCACCTTCTTTTCATCATATATTTCTATAAAATAAAAATGACAGATCATTTCGATCTGTCGGGCATTCTTTATTGCTCTGCACTCCGTTCTCTGTGCTGTGGCATGCACAAATTTCAAAAATGCATCAAATCTTCTCTCATCCAGACTATAACTGTCGGCTCCGGAATCACACCGGATCATGCCTTGCGGCTCGCGGGCTGTACCGCCGGTGGGGAATCACGCCCCGCCCTGAAGATCAATTTACGTAGGTCATTATAACTCATTACAGGACATTATACAAGTCTATTTTCATCATATAGGGAACTTCTTTTGTAAATTATATTTCGACCTTGTTTGATCTTCCGAATTGGGGTACACTATAAAACGTGAAATATATTTGATACGGAAAGAAGGACAACTACCATGCTAATTGATTTTCATACACATACATTCCCGGACAAAATTGCGCCGGCAGCGATCAAGGAATTAAGCGAGCGCGCGGGAATCCCACCTCACACAGACGGCACCGTACAGGGGCTGAAGGATGCCATGGCACGCGACGGCGTGGATATTTCCGTCGTGCTTCCCGTTGCCACGAACCCTGCTCAGGTGGAAAAGATCAACCGTCGCGCGCTGGAAGCAAATGCATCATCTGACGAAACCGGACTGATCTCTTTTGGTGCGATGCATCCGGATTTTGCAGACTATAAAACAGAATTAAAATGGCTGAAAGACAACGGCTTTAAAGGGATCAAACTTCACCCGGACTATCAGTCCCACCTTGTCGATGATCCGTTCATGTTAAACATTATTGCAGAAGCAGAAAGTCTTGGCCTCTACACCACACTTCATGCAGGAATTGACATCGGATATCGCGACGATGTACACTGTCCCACCACGCGGACCAGACACATGGTGGACGAGCTCCATCCCACACACGTGATCCTTGCCCACACCGGCGGCTGGAAACAGTGGGATCAGGTCATTGAACTCCTGTCCGATCCGGCTCTCTACATTGACATTTCCTTCTCCATGAACTGGATCACACAAGAGCAGTTTATGAAGATCCTGAACCAGCACGGCAGCGACCATATGCTCTTTGGCACGGACACCCCGTGGGACACCGCAGCGCATACGCTCACTGAATTAAAAAAGCTCCCGCTGACGCAGGAGCAGTTGGACGATATTTGTTATAAAACCGGAAGCCAAATTCTCGGATTATAAAACACGCCTTCTCTGGCATTCAACATGGAACAAGTCATTATGCTATTCGGGTAAATCACATGCGTCCGCGTACTGCGTGCTAGTATGCGACAGTCGTTTTATGCGACGGGTTCACGCGGAAATTACATATATGAGCCTGTCACAAGGCGACAGAGCCAAGCAGACATGCTTGGACTCTGCGCCTCCCCGCGTGATTTACCCGTTAAGCATAATAAGACTGTTGGATACTATCACGCAGAAGGAGGACGCATTATCTATGATTTACCTAGCCAGCATAATGAGCTGAACATGTCGAAGTCGGAGAAAGCGTAATATGATTCAAAAATTATCTTATGCCAGTGCAGCCGTAATGATCGCCATAGAGTATACCTCAGAAGCGTTGCATCCGCGGGACAGATCATTGATCGGCGCATTGAGACCTAACAGGATCGGGCCATATGCCTCGAAGTTACCCATGCGCTGTGCAATCTTGTAACCGATATTTCCGGCATTGATATCCGGGAAGATAAAGGTGTTTGCATGTCCTGCAACCTCGGAATCCGGGCACTTGGTACGTGCAACACGGGGAGAAACAGCGGCATCGAACTGCAGCTCGCCCTCGATCGGAAGATCGGGTGCCTTTGCTTTTGCCTTTGCAGCAGCATTTCTCATCTTATCTACATCCTCTCCGGAACCGGAACCAAGTGTAGAGTAGCTTAAGAATGCCACCTTCGGGTCAATGCCGAAGATCTTTGCACACTTTGCACTCTCCAGTGCGATCTCTACCAGCTCATCTTCGGTCGGCTTGATATTGATCGCGCAGTCGCTCATTGCAACCACCTCATTGTCACCGGTTGCACTCGGTCTTACAAGGATAAAGCAGGAAGATACGATGGTATTTCCGGGTTTTGTCTTGATCAGCTGTAATGCCGGACGAACGGTATCTGCGGTGGAATATGTAGCACCGCCAAGCAAAGCATCTGCCTCACCCATTTTTACAAGCATCGTTCCAAAATAATTTGCCTGAGCCAGCGTCTTTCTGGCCTGTTCGGGGGTTACACCCTTACTCTTACGAAGCTCACAGAACATCTCAACCATCTCATCCATACGCTCGTATTTATCAGGATCTACGATATGAGCTCCGCGAATATTAAATCCGCTCTCCTCTGCTGCTTTCTGAATCTCATCCTCATTTCCTACAAGCACGGGGCTTAAGAAATTGCTGGCAAGCAGACGGGATGCTGCCTCCAGAATACGCGGGTCACTACCCTCTGTAAACACGATTTTTTTCGGACTCTTCTTCAAGATGTCAATCAGCTGTCCAAAACCAAACATTTTTTCTTCTCCTTTTCTATTGAACAATTTAAAATCTTAGAGACTTTTTGAGATTTTGAACTTTCGCACATCAGGTGCAGCGAAAATTCTCATCTGTCTCAGAACATGTCCTTATTGTAATCCTTTATTTTACAAAAAACAATACAGACCAATCTTTGTATCTGTAAAAAAGCAATAACATGTCAGTCATCGATTACTCTTCTGAAACCGTAATATCCGCATGGTCTTCCAGGAAGTCTATCGTCGCCTCATCCATCAAGTACTGCTTCAGACTGTCCTCCCCATAGTCTGCTATCAGTTCCTCCACCGAATCATAATCATTTTCCTGTGCATATGTTTCCATTTTTTCCTGCATCTGTTCATCGGAAAACGTGATATTTTCCTGCTGACGGATCATGGCAAGCACCATCGTCCGGTAAGTCTGATCCAGATATTCCTGCTCACGCTCCTCTTCATCAACATCAAGCATCTCGTAGATTTCATCGAGCGAGCAGCCAAACATGTCCGCATAGCTCTGATAATCCGCCCGGATCGCCTCTTGCTTTTGTTTGTATAACTTCTTCGGATAACCGCTAAATTGTGAACCGTCGATCACCTGCTGCACGAGCTCGTCACGCATAGCCTCCGTCGCATCTGACTGATGGTAGGAACGCAGTTCCTCCGTGAGCATTTCACGCCATGCTTTCAAGGACTGCTCGCCAAATTCTTCCTTCACAAATTCATCTGTCAATTTCGGATAGATCACGTTAGATATGTTCTCAATCTCAACATGATAGCTGATCTCTTTTCCGCTAAGCATAGCATCCGAAAAATCGTCATCATATGAAACCGAGAAGTCCAGCACGTCTCCGATCTCGCCTCCGGTCAGCGCCTCATCCACCTCCGCACCGAAATCCTGCTGCCCAATGATCAGTTCATAGCCATCATCAGAAAAATCATAGACGATCTCGTCCCCTTCCTTTGCCAGAAGTGACACCTGCACGAGATGGCCTTCCTTCACCGGCCCGGACACATCTTCATACGATACGTATTCATCCAGCTGTTCGTTCTCGTATTCCTTTAATTCCTCGTCAGTGACCTTTTCCTCCACGAAATCCACGCTCAGATTTTTGTAATCTCCAAGTGTCACATATTTGCTGTAATCATCGTTGTCACCACCGCAACCGGCTAAAAGCACAGTCGCTGCGACCACAAGCGATAAACGATAAGTTTTTCTCATGTTTCAAATTCCTCACATTATTTTATTTTTACTTTGATGTCTGCCCCCCTATCCCCGGCAAAAACGACATATCCGTTTTTCGGAAGCTTCACAGACTTCGTTCCGGAAATATAGGTATTCAGTTTTAAGCTCTGATCTGCACCATAGACGGATACCATCGCTCCTTTGTCTTTCGGCAGTGTCAGCCGCATCGTCTTTCCCGCCTGTTTGTTTCCGATCTTATACCATTTCGCGTAGCCTTTTGTACCGCTGATCGTCACAGTAAAAGATGATTTGGAAGGCAGGTTTTTCAGTGCCTCCTCACGAACCGCATAAATGCCCTCACACATCAGGTATTCTTTTCCGTCTGCATTTTTTGTGAACGTATAGTTTCTGGCATCTCTGGAACAGTTCATCGGCATATCCGTAAACTCGATTGCCGTATTTGCATCCACGATCTTATCATGGTAAAGATATCCCGGCCGGCTGTCATCCATATCCAGTTCAAGCATCACGCCACCCTGTGCATACATGGCAGAGGAATATTTTTCCGTCAAAACAAAATAGGTTTTGTCATCCCGTTCCTGCCATGCCTTTTTTACTGATTCATCCAATCTTCTTGCCGCTGTTTTCTGACCGATATACATGTAAGAAAAACTGGTGCCGATGCCCGGCAATGTTCCGTACGTGCCCGCCATCAGATACTTCTTTCCGTCCTGCGTCATAAATTTCAGTGCCTGTGTACCGCCCGGATAGACAAAATACCCGTCTCCGCCGTAAGAGAATTTCATCGTTGTCTTTTTATCTGCCAGATTGACAAGCTTCAATCCGTCAGCGGTCAGCGTTACCTTATAAGTCAAACCTAAAGATGTATAATAGCCGTTGTAGCTTGCAAGCTCTGCCGGCACTTTTTGTTTACTTACTGTATATTTTGCCGGCACCGCATCTATTTTTTCCTTGCTCAGCACACCCTGATCTTTGAGAAACTCTTTTGCCAGATACTGTCCAAAGATTGCGTCATAGGAACTGGAGCCTCCGGAAGAGAGCACCGCCACCGACAGATCATATTCAGGAAATACCATGAGTTCTCCATGATAAAACAACGAATCTCCGGCTTTTTCAATTGCGGTAATGCCATAATCCGCAAAGGGATATGTGTCCACACTGTCCCATCCGAGACCATAATCCATCATGCCGGAATACTCCTCGCACCATTGTCCCTTTCTTCCCTCCTGCACCATCGTTGCGGCAACGGAAGATGCGGATAATAGCTTGCCGTTATTTTTCGTAAAGGTCATACCAAAACGGCACAGATCCTCCGCGCTGGAATACAGTCCACCGGTACCGATCGTATTAAAACACTCGGTCGGAAGCTTTTTCTCACCTTTTTTCAGATATGCACCTGCCACAGCATCCGCATCACTCAGTTGCTGCGGTGTACGCGTATGTGTCAATCCGAGCGGTGTAAAAATCTGCTCCTGCAGATAATCGGTAAAGCTCTTGCCGCTGACACGCTCGACAACGAGCTCCGCCAGTAAAAATCCGTCATTGCAATAGACGCTGTAGGCACCCGGGTCTGCCTTGAGCGTTTCATTTGCCAGCTTTTCCAGAAAATGATCATGGTAATAGGTATCTGCATCATCAAACAGCAGCGCATTTGCCAGATCTCCGCCCATCAGTCCGGACGAATGATTCAGCAGCATCCGCACCGTAATATCTTTATAGCGCGCATCCTTCATCTGAAACTCAGGAATATATTTCACAACCGGCTGATCCAGATCGATCTTTCCCGCTTCCACCAGCTTCATGACCGCGGCCGTCGTAAATATTTTACTGATCGAAGCCACGCCGTAAAGTGAGTCTGTCGTAACCTTTGTCTTCTTTGACGCGTCGTCTGTACCGTAAGCATCGCTCAGCACCAGTTCTCCGTTTTGCATCACCGCATACTGTACACTTGTCTCCCCATAGAGCGAAACCAGTGCAGTCGCTTTTTTCTTTGCGTTTTGAGAAAGCAGGGTATCCGTCCCGACAACACTGCTTAACTGTGTTTTCAGTCCGCGCTCAAACGCAAGTGCCTCATCCTCCGTAACATCCGTAAACGGTGTTCCGATCGGTTGCTGTTCCCAATTGTCAACTCCTGCTCCGGACTCTGCGGACAGCAGATATTCTGCCTTTGTGTCAACAGTTCCCGCCAAGGCACCTGTCTCCCCTGCCACCAGCATCGACACTGCCAGGAACAATGCCATTATACGCTTGAATTGTGATTTTTTCATGTTTTCCCCTCCTGTTTTTTCTTTTTTGTCTAAAAAAGCAAAGAGGACCGGTGGCTGCCTACGCAAGCTCCCGTATCCTCTATCATCATGCTCATAGATTTGCAGACATACTGTTTATATGCTGTCCTTAGCCTGTTTGCAAGCCTATCCCTTTGTCAGTATTTCTTCAAATTCCTCCTGAGGGATTGGTCTGTTAAACAAAAAGCCCTGTGCCATATAACATTTACTCTCCTTTAAGAGCTGCACATGCTCCATACTCTCCACACCCTCTGCAATACACTCCATTCCCAGATCATTTGCCATGCTGATCACATGCTTCATCATCGCACGCTGTCTCTCATCAGACTCCATGTCTTTTTCTCCGAGAAAACTCTTGTCAATCTTCAACACCTTAAACGGTACATCGCGGATCAGACTCAGGGAAGAATAACCCATTCCAAAATCATCCACTGAAGATTCAATTCCACATTCACGCAGACCATATACAATCTGCTTTAACGCTGCAAAGTCAGCGTCGATCGTCGTCTCTGTCAACTCCACCTCTATGTACTGGTGCGGCACCTCGTACTTGTCCAATACACGGACAATATCATTTACCAGATTCTTATTCGAGAGATGTCGGCGGGAGAAATTCACGGATACCTTCACCGGTTTTACGCCATGCTGTATCCAGCTCTGTATGCTTTTACACACGTGATTGAGCACATAAAAATCAAGTTCGCAGATACGTGTCGTCTCCTCCAGAATCGGAATAAAGGAATCTGGAGGAACAATTTCTCCGTCTACAACCCAGCGCGACAAAGCTTCCGCGCCGATCAGTTCATAATCCTTCAGCGAAACCTTGGGCTGGAAGAATACATGGATATCCTCATTGAGCAGCGCTTTTTCAAATGCTTCCTCATAGAATTTCTTTTTTTCAGTGGCATCTGCCGACAGCGGATCATAGTAGGAGAACTGAAGCTGAACAGAATTCTTTGCAACATTCAAAGCACTGCTGATCGCCTGAATAATATTATGGTAGCTCTCCACTTCTTCGGTCAGTCGATAGATACCGGCCTCCGCTGATACCGTCACAACTGCATTTTCCTGATTTCCATAGCGGATATCACTGGCATGTAACTTATCCAGTATCATTTCCTCGTGATCCTTGTGAAGCAACAGTGCAAACTGGTCACCACTGATCCTCGAAACGATCTCATCCGGCTCCAATCCCATCTTAAGCCAGTCCATGTACTTTATGAGTACGATGTCACAATTACTGCTGCCGATCAGCAGATTCAGATTTGTAAAATCCGACAGATTCACCGCCATTGCGGTATACCGGTCGATCTCCCCATTTTTAATATACTGGTCACAGCGCTCCGAAAAATATGCCATGTTCGTATGTTTTGTCTGGGGATCATGATAACGGTAATAGTTTGCATCCTGCACCAGATTCTGACGCTCATTTGCTTCATGAAGCTGCATCACAAAAAAGTTCAGCCTTTTTTGCATCTGTTTATCCCACTCACCTTGTCCCATTGTGGGATACACTGTATAAACGGCGGTCACGCCATTTTCTTCCTCATAGCAATATTCTTTTGCACGGGAGCGATCCACATTCACCGACTCCATAAAACAAACCGACTGGATCAGCGCTTTTCCTGTAAAATCCAACCGTTTCATTTCAAGACCGCCAAACTGAAGTTCCCGGCCGATCATACGAACTGCCTCTTTATTTTCTTCTGATTCCACGGTATGTGCCTGCGCGAGCAGTTCTGCACAATGTATGATTATATCCTCATAACATTCCATCTCTATACATTCTCCCTATTTATTTCCTTGTACACAGATATCATATCATCTTTTTACTCTTCCGCCGGCATCTGCGGAATCGCTACAGTAAACACCGATCCCTTCCCCAACGTGCTCTGCACCTTCACATTTCCATACACCGCACTCACAAGCTGACTCGTCATACCCAGACCAAATGACAGTACATCCTCATCAATCACCTGATCTTCATGAACACGGTCAAACATTCCCTGAATATCACTCACCTGTTCCTCACTCATTCCGATTCCGGTATCCGTGATCTCAAAATAGAGCATCAGACCATACGTCGTTTTCTTTTGCGATATATGCAGTAATATCGTTCCCTCATTTGTATACTGAACAGAATTGTTTAAAAGGTTTATCAGTATCTGTCGGATACGTGTCACATCCCCGAAAAGATCCGTCGGCACATCCTCGTCCACCTTCAGCACAAACTCTACCGGGCGCTCCATCAGTCTGCCCATATAGGTGAGCTGCAAGCCCTCACACAACTTCAACAGATCATACTCTGTCTCCACAATATCAGAATCTGTACGTGTCATCTCAGAATATGACATTGCATCCGCCAGTGTATTGATCACCGTCTGATTCATCTTTTCCAGCTTGCGCAGCTTCTCACCCACGCCGTCCGGAAGCTCCATGCGATTGATACTGTTCGCCAGAAACAGCATCTCCTGCAACGGTTTATGTATATTAAAATTGATCGTAGATAAAAATTCCAGCTTCATGCGGGAGATATTCTCCAACTCCCGGCTCTTACTCAATGTGATATAATTGTTGTATGCCATCGTGGAGAAAATGTTGGCTATCACACACAAAAAATCAGCGGCATCCTCGATCGTTTTCCTGCTGAGAACCGGTATCTCATGAACCGCCTCAACATACACATCCGGATCGATACCCAGCTCTTTTGCAGTTTCACGTATCTTCTCCTCGTCAGGCTCCTCCATCAGCACCTGTCCTCCGACAAATGCTCCCAAAAAGCGTCCGTCTACAATGATCGGTGCAGCAAAATCACACAGACCGGCGTGACATGTATATACCTCTGCCTTGCCACTGCGCATTGTCTGCTTGGCCCCCATGCGATCACAGTTCTCACAACGTGCCCTACCGGTTGCTGTACTTCTCGTAAGCTCAAAACAGAATCGCGAAAAATTTGATACTTCCGTGATTGGTGTCCCGTTTTCATCTGTAAGCACGGATGCCATACCGGTCATCCTTGAAAATCCATCCTGAATCACAGACATGCTTTCCACATCAAGCAGCTCCGATATATGCATGTTCGCCATGTCCCCAAAACCCCCTTCGGTTCAAATCGAAAATTACAACTTATTATAACACACAAAGAGGTTTTTTTACAGATAATTCCATCCGTAAAAATTTTTTTGGTCATTTTACACAAATTTTACATGTAATTATTCAGCTGCATTGAGAATTGCTTGGTAAACTTTACAAAAATCCACCTTTGCTTCTTTGCACAGTTTTCTGACACTTTCATATTCCGGATAAGTCTTGCGGACATTACCATGACTGCACACCTTAACGGTTGCAGTGCCATACATTGTCTCCACATGACGCAGTTCACGTTCCATGACCGTGCGCTGCATGATGCTGCGACGGACACCGATCGTGGTCGTCTCCCGAAAAAGTACTTCCTCCATGCGTGTGACATCACACAGTGAACAGATCACATGCACCTCGTAGGCCGGCCGATTCTTTTTCATAAATAACGGCACGAAACTCACATCGCGCGCACCTGCCTCCATCAGGCAGTCCATACAGTAGCCAAGCTGCTCCCCTGTCGCATCGTCAATGTTTGCCTCCAGTTTGACGATACAATCTGTCTCTGCCGGATCTCTGTCCATGAGATTTTCCTGACCTTCGCCAGGCGTCCGACCGTCCGTCGCCTGTCTGTCTGCCGTGAGCGGCCGGATCCACATCGCACGAAGGATACCGGCTGTCTCATAGGCCCGTTTACCGGCTCCAATGCCGACTTTTTCGATCGTATAATCCGCCGGCAGTTGATTCTGCTCCGTCATAACAGCAGCCGCGATCGCGGCTCCGGTCGGTGTCACCAGCTCTCCCTGCACAGTCGTATGATGAATGGGCAATCCATATGCCGTCACAATATTTGTCACTGCCGGAACCGGAATCGGCAGTACCCCATGCTGACAGCGAACGGTTCCCGTGCCTTCCGACAACGCTGAAACAATGATCCGATCCGTTGCCAGATCATCCAGACAGACCGCCACCGCCACGATATCCACGATGGAGTCCACAGCACCCACCTCATGAAAATGCACTTCTTCTCTGGGTACGCCATGTGCCTTTGCCTCTGCGTCTGCCAGAATATCAAACATGCGAAATGCCAGTTTTTTCGCACCGTCCGACAGTGCCCCTGCACCAATGATCTGCCTGATCTCCGGCAGACCGCGATGGGCGTGGTGATGTGTATGTCCGTTTACATGATCAGACTCCCGGCATCCGTCGCCGTCATGCATGTGCGACCCATTCGTATGTTCTCCATGCACGTGATCATGCATCTTTATATCACCGTGCAAATATGCCATATCATGGTCATGATTTTCGTGTTCTTCGTCCAGAATCACGGCAAAATCACAGGCATCCAGACCGGATTTTTTCACGCGTGAGATCTGTATGCGATATCCGTCCAATGGCAAAGATGCCAGTGCCTTCGTCAGCTTCTGCTCATCTGCGCCAAGATCAAGGAGTGCCGCCACGGTCATGTCTCCGCTGATACCGGAACAACATTCCAAATATAAAATATGATCACTTGTCATTTGTTTTCACTCCCAATCGGTTGATCTGCGTTGCAAGATAGCCTGCACCGTAACCATTGTCAATATTTACCACACCGATACCATTCGCGCAGGAATTGATCATTGTGAGCAATGCGGACAATCCACCGAAGCTTGCACCATACCCTACAGAGGTTGGTACAGCGATCACCGGCTTATCCACCAGTCCGCCTACCACGCTTGCCAGTGCGCCCTCCATCCCTGCCACAGCGATCACGCAGTTTGCCTGACAGATCGGCTCCATCTTGGCAAACAGGCGATGAATACCTGCCACGCCTACATCATAAATACGCTCTACATGAGAGCCGAAATATTCACAGGTCTGCGCCGCCTCTTCTGCCACGGAAATGTCCGCGGTTCCCGCCGTGCAGACGGCAATCGAGCCGACATGCGCTTTGTCCTTTTTCTCGATTTTCAAAATGCGGGAAATGGGATCATATTCCACCTGCGGCAATATCTTTTTGATCATCTCGTACTGGGCCTCGCTCGCCCGCGTGCCGAATACCTCACCGTCCGCCGCATACAACCGTTCAAAGATCGCGCGCAGATGATTGTCTGCCTTTCCTGAACAAAAGACCACCTCAGGAAATCCGGAGCGCACCTTTCTGTGCATATCCAGCTTGGCGAAGTCGCCCATCTCCTCAAAGGGCTGCTGTTTAAAATGCTGCTCTGCCTCATCGATAGAGATCGTTCCCGCACATAATTTTTCCAATATTTCTCTTGTTTCCATTGTCGTATTCATTCCTTTATGTGTCTTCTGCCGGAGCGAAGACAACCTGTTTTCCCTCACAAGCCCTATCGAAACTTATTGAATGGATGTCACCGGATAATCCTGCGCCTCTACTGCTTCCTTTAACACGGAATCTGCCACATCCGCATCCAGTGTGACAACTGCCGTGCCTGCCTCATGGCTCACAGCGGCCTCCTTCACACCCTCAATGGCCTCCAGTGTCTTTTTTACTCTTGCCTCGCAGTGTCCGCACATCATTCCTGTAATATGCATTGTCTTTGTCATCGTTTTATTCTCCTTTTTTCTGTTTTGCATTTTTTCCTGTGTTTCTTCTTTGATTTCTCCCGATGTATCGGATTCGATCACGTAGAGTCTCTTCTTTTCCCGGATCCGATGATCTCTTTTTGTTCTGTGCACATCAAACAGATTCAGCCGCAGCGCATTCATCACCACACAAAAGCTGGACAGGCTCATCGCCGCGGCACCGAACATCGGATTTAATTTCCACCCAAATATAGGATACCACACTCCGGCGGCGAGCGGAATACCTATGATATTATAAATAAATGCCCAAAACAGATTTTCATGGATATTTTTCAGCGTCTGCCGGCTCAGGCGTACCGCAGCTGCCACATCCATCAGGCTGCTTTTCATGAGCACGACATCCGCGGCGTCGATCGCCACATCTGTTCCCGCCCCAATTGCGATGCCGATGTCTGCCCTGGTGAGCGCCGGTGCATCGTTGATGCCGTCTCCGACCATCGCCACCTTGCCGGCTCCGGATAGCCGACGGATGACCTCCTCTTTTCCCTCCGGAAGCACATCGGAGATCACCTCATCCACACCTGATTTTTCACCGATCGCGGCTGCCGTACGCGCATTATCGCCGGTGAGCATCACCACTCGGATACCCATATTCTGCAACTGC
Source organism: Lachnospiraceae bacterium (assembly GCA_051879675.1). GTDB lineage: Bacteria > Bacillota > Clostridia > Lachnospirales > Lachnospiraceae > W0P33-017. Next base: position 32,450 of record JBJEML010000082.1, read on the forward strand.
ATAATCGCTTCCTTTGAATCCTCTTTCATCACATCTGCCACAGCGATCATACCAAGCAGTGTATCATCCTCCGCAAAAAAGAGTGGCGTTTTTCCCTCTGCCGCAAAACTGTCTGCCTGCGCCAATATCTTCTGCGGAAGCCGGATCTGCTCCCCGACGAAGCTCCGGCTGCCTCCGATCACTGTTTTTCCTTCCATCCTGCCGCGCAGTCCGCCACCGACCACTGCAGTAAAATCATCCATCGGGTCAAGCACCAGCTGCCGTTCGATCGCCGCTTCCAGAATCGCCCGCGCCAATGGATGCTCACTCTTCTGCTCCATGGACGCAGCTTTCTGTAACAGCTGCTCTGCACGCACACCCTCTGCCGGAACAAGATCCGTCACCTTCGGCGCTCCTTTTGTGATCGTTCCGGTCTTGTCCAGCGCTACGGTACGCACCTTTCCGGTCTCCTCTAATGACACCGCCGTCTTAAATAATACACCTGCCTTCGCACCCATGCCGCTGCCGACCATGATCGCCACCGGCGTTGCCAGTCCAAGCGCACACGGACAGCTGATCACGAGCACGCTGATGCCGCGCGCCAGCGCAAATCCGAAGCGCTCTCCCGCAAACAGCCACACAAGTATCGTCACAACTGCAATCACAATGACTGTCGGCACAAAAATACCTGAAACCTTGTCCGCCACCTTTGCGACCGGTGCTTTTGTCGCACTGGCATCGCTGACCATCTGAATGATCTTTGCCAGCGTCGTGTCCTCCCCTACTCTCGTGGCCTCGCAGGTGAGAAATCCTGCCCGGTTGATCGTCGCCGCGGACACGGCATCACCCGCTGCCTTGTCCACCGGGATACTCTCACCGGTCAGCGCAGATTCATCCACAGCGCTCTCGCCGCTTATGATCACACCGTCCACGGGAATACTCTCTCCGGGGCGCACAACGAACCGGTCGCCTTTTTTCACCTGATCGATCGGCACGATCTGCTCCATGCCGTCCACGAGCAGTGTCGCCGTCTTCGGTGCCAGATCCATCAGACTTTTCAGCGCGTCTGTCGTCCGTCCCTTCGCGCGTGCCTCAAGCATTTTTCCGACTGTGATCAACGTCAGGATCATCGCTGCAGACTCAAAATAAAACTCGTGATGATATGCCATCATCTGCATCTCGTCCCCTGCAAGTGCTGCCTGACTCATCCCATAGAGCGCATAAACGCTGTAGCCGAAAGAAGCACCGGCTCCCAGTGCGACGAGCGTATCCATATTCGGCGACTTACGCAAAAGACTGCCGAAGCCGTTGATAAAAAATTTCTGATTGATCACCATAATGATCCCTGTCAAAAGGAGCTGTGTGATACCCTGTGCCAGCATATTAGTTCCAAGGAAATCGCCGACCGGAAAACCCCACATCATATGCCCCATCGACAGATACATGAGTGGGATCAAAAAGCAGAGCGAAGCGATCAGACGACGTTTCATCTTCGGTGTCTCTTTATCTGCAAGCGCATCGGACGAAGGTGCTGATGTACCGCCCTCCTGAGTGCCATACACTCCGACACCTTTTTTCGCTGCCCCATAACCGGCCTGCTCCACAGCTGTGATGATCGCACTGCTGTCAGCAGACCCTTCCACGATCATGGAATTTGTCAAAAGGTTGACCGACACCTCCGTCACACCCTCCACGCCGCGCACCGCTTTTTCCACGCGCGCGCTGCAGGCGGCACAGCTCATGCCTGTCACATCGTATTGTTCCATCTGTCATTCCTCCATTATTTCATCAGCTTCTGCAATGTAGCGACCAGCTCGTCCACCACCGCATCGTTTCCGTTTCGGATATCCTCTGCCACACAGGTTCGGATATGGTTTGCCAGCAACACCTTGTTAAAGCTGTTCAGCGCCGCGGTCACCGCCGCCACCTGCGTCAGAATATCCACACAGTAGGCATCGTTTTCCACCATGCCACGGATGCCGCGCACCTGCCCCTCGATCCGGCTCAGCCGGTTGCAGAGATCCTTGTATTCCTTTTCATCCCGTTCTTTCTTTCGTTCACAGCATGTGCAGTCACATGTACATGTATTCGTTTTTTCTTCCATAAAACGCTCCTTATCATAATACCCCCGACGGGTATGCTTTTCGTTGTAAGCATATACCCATCAGGGGTATTTGTCAATCCTTCTTTTGTCTATAGGAACTGCAAAAAACACCAGATATCTCGAGATTATTATCTGACAATTGCCAGACAATCCTTCAACATCTGGTATTTTTGCAAGTCTGCCTTGCACTATATTTAGTGTTATGTCAACACCTCATTCAAACTCCCTGTACGATAACCCTTCAGATCCAACGCCACATACGAAAAACCGATACACTTCATCGCTTCATAGATCTCATCGCGCAATGGCTGCTCCATCATGCGCTCCATCTCTTCCGGTAACAGCTCAATGCGCGCCAAAGTCCCGTGCACACGCACGCGGAACTGTCGAAAGCCTTTGTCCATAAGAAGCTGTTCGCCCCGATCTGCCATGGACAGTTTTTTCGAGGTGATTACTTCCCCATAGGGAATCCGGGACGCGAGGCACGCAAAGGACGGCTTGTCGGCTGTTGGCAGCCCCAGCTCACGCGACAACTCACGAATCTCTGCCTTCGTCAGTCCTGCTTCACGCAATGGACTTCGCACTCCCAGCTCTGCGATCGCCTGTAAGCCCGGCCGATAATCGCCAAGATCATCGACATTTGATCCTTCCACCACACAGTCAATACCCTGTTCTAAAGCAGCTTCGATGATTCTCGTAAACAACGCCTTCTTACACAGATAACAGCGATTCGGCGGATTCTCCGTAAATCCGTCAATCTCATCAGCAGAAACATGCAGACAAAGCTGCCTGATTCCGCGTGCGGCACAAAACTCCTCCGCCTCTGCGCTCTCTCTGCCCGGCACCCAATCTGCAGATACAGACACCGCGACTGCCTTGTCTCCCAGCACCTCTGCTGCCACTGCCAAAAGCAATGTGGAATCCACGCCGGCAGAGAACGCCACTGCAACGCTGCCGTACTGGCGCAGCGTCGCTCTCAATTTCTCGTATTTCTCTGATAATATGCTATCCATCAAAAATCCTTTCATTAACGAAAGATGCGTCTGGAACCTGCGCGACAACTCTGACCGCCTGTTGTGTTTTCCGGGCAAATCACGCGGGCGGCACAAAGCAAAGGCAAAACCAGCCTTTCTTTGCTGCCTGAGATACGACAACGGATCATGCTTGCCGCGTGAGCCCGTCACACAAAGGACGGTCAGATTCTGTCGCACAGATGTAGACGCATCTGTTTATGTTACGACACCATGTTACAATTCTTGCGGAACACAGCCCCTAGGCTGTCATGTGGTAATGCACCGTTATTTATGCGACGGGTTCACGCGGAGATAACCATCCGTTATCATACCCCAGGCAGCAGAGCCAGGCATTTTTGCCTGGACTCTGTGCCTCCCGCGTGATTTACCCGTTGAGCATAATGAGCTGTGTATGTCACTGTCAGGCAAGCGTGCGTCCTGTTTGATAACAGCTTAAAAATGCAGATCCCCTGCGATAATGTAAAACAGCATCAGGCAGAAGCCAATGCCAAATAAGAAAAGCCCAAACGAAATACTTCTCGTGATGATCAGATTATTCTGGGCGATCTCATCACTCTTGACCGCCAGCAGATGCACATAATCTTTCACAACCGGGTGCGACCGCCGCCAGGTGCGGTTTCCCAGATCCCGCCACAGATTGAGCATTTTTCCGAGTGCCCGCGTAAACGCATTGCCTTCCGAATAATCACGGGGTAACGGCGTATCCCGGTAGACTGTCTTTCGCAGAAATACCACGCTACCATCCACAATGCTATCGAAGATACGACAAAAGAAACCAAACACAGCCGGTAAAACCTGCACAACAATTTGTTGATATACGTTGCTGTCGAGAATACGGCAAAAGAAACCAAACACACATGGTAATATTTTCATTAAAACAGGACGATATACGCTGTTTTCCAGATCCAGCCATGCCGGCCAGCGGTTCACCAGGATCTTTCTGCCGGCATCATCTTTCTTCATCAGGAGTCTTCGGATCACAAGCAGATAGACGAAAGCTCCGATCGCGATGGAATAGGCTGCACCGATCAGGTTTTCCCCGCTGAAATAGTGTACCGCTTCCCCGGCTTCCTCCAGCGCAAAAAATCCGCTTCCAAAGTCCGCCACCCGGTCCATCAGCCGATGGGGCATCCAGCCCCAAAGGAGAAGGCAACCTGCTGGAATTCCAACTGCAGCCGCAGTGAAGGGTTTCATATATGATCGATTTGCATCATATTTTTCCTGTAATGCCGCATCCGTATTCTTTTCCACAAAAACAGTCACAAACAGCTTTGTCATATAAGCAACCGTCATACCGCCGCTGACAATGAAGATGATCTCCAGCAATTTTATCCAGCCACCGGCACCATATTCCAGAATACTCTCATGTAACAGCGATTTACTGATATAACCACTGAACATCGGGATTCCGCCGATCGCCAGCGCACCCGCCAGAAAACAACCCTTCAAAAACGGTTTACGACGCCCAAAACCACGGATCTTGTTCAGATCCAGCTCATGGGTATTCATATAGATAATACCTGCACTCAAAAACAGCACCAGCTTGATCATCGAATGGTTGATCATGTGCAACATCGTGCCATGTGCCGCCAGCACATGCTCACCAAAGAGCAGGTCACACATACCTACACCGGTAGTGATAAACCCGATCTGTGAGACGGAGGAGCATGCCAGTGTACGCTTCAGATCCAGTGCAAATACTGCAAGCAGTGCTCCGATAAACATCGTGCATGCACCAAGAACAAGGATCATGATGCCCCATGCCCGGTCGCCTGCAAATAAACGTGATGCCAGTATGATCGCACCGAAGATACCGCATTTTGTCAGCATACCGGATAACAGCGCAGAAGCCGGTGCCGGTGCGACCGGATGTGCCTTCGGCAGCCAGATGTGTAACGGAAACATACCCGCCTTCGCGCCAAAACCTACCAGAATACATACACCGGCTGCATAACGCATCACCGTCGGCTGTGTACCCTGTACCAAACATCCCAATTCCTCAAAATCCAGCGTTCCATACATATGATAGAGTAAAAACAATCCCATCAGGATCGCCAGTCCGCCGATCACGGCAACCGCCAGATAGGTATCCGCCGCCCGAAGCGCCGCCGCCTTTTCCGTCTGTGCCACCCACGTATAGGATGTAAAGGACATGATCTCAAAAAAGATCAGCGCCGTGAAAAAGTCTGCCGATAAAAACACGCCCAGCGTTGCCAGAAGCGTCACGATCGTAAAGAAATAATAACGCCCCGGATGCTTGTCATGCTTCATATATTCGATGGATGCCACAAGCGCCATTGTCCACATAAATACAGCCAATGCCGCAAACACGATGCGAAATCCATCCAGCTGAAAGCTCAGCCCATATCCACAAATGTCTGAAAGATAGAATCTCATTTTTTCTTCCTTTCACGATCGTTGCAGCCAGTGCTTCGATCTGTTCTGTTCACTATTTTCTCCCGATCCTGCCCGGTGATCATAACTCTGCTGCGATACCTTTAAAAATATCCACCAACGGCCCGCTGTGCAGACCAAAGATCAACATTACGATCACGAAGATCACCAGCGGCACGATCATCATCCAACCGGGATCCTTCACATCACTGATCGTACTGTAATCAAAATCCTTGCCCGGAACAAATGCCCGGAAAGAAATACTCATCATATAGATCGCCGTCAGCAGGGCAGAAACAAGCAGTGCAAACACCCCGACAAGTGCCAGCGGATGTGTGCTGTCAAGTGCAGCCTTTGCCAGATTCCATTTGCTGACAAAACACGGAAGCCCCGGCACACCCATGAGTGCCAGTCCGGAGATCGTGAAGATCGTAAATACTACCGGCATTTTTTTGCCAAATCCATTGATCTCATGCACATAATTTTTGTGTGTCTGATGCATGACCGCACCCACGCAGAAGAAGGAGCTGATCTTCATAAATGCATGAAAGATCATATGGCAGAGCGCACCCACCAGACCAAGCGGACTCATGAGCACGACGCCGAATAAAATGTAGGAAAGATTACTCATCGTGGAGTACGCAAGACGACGTTTTAAGTGTGTCTCTTTGAGTGCACGGCTGCAGCCGTACACGATCGTGATGATGACGAACACCATCACCGTCGTCTGTGCCCATGTCCCACGCAAAAAATCTGCTCCGAAGCTGTAGTAGGTCACACGCATGAGCGCAAACGCGCCTGCTTTTACGACTGCTACTGCATGTAACAGTGCAGTTACCGGTGTGGGAGCCACGCCTGCCTTGGGCAGCCAACCACCAAAGGGAAACATGGCAGCCTTGACGGAAAAACCGAAAAAGGTCAGTACATACACGATCAAGAGCATACCCTGTTTGCTTGCGATAACGGATGGCAAAAACACACCTCCCGGTGTAAAATCGCCGGTCACACCGTAATACAGAATAAACACCATTCCTATAAACGCAAACGCCGCACCGCCCAGTGAATAGAGCAGATAGGTACGGCTCGCCAGTATCGCCTCACGCGTCAGTGTATGCATGATCAGCGGCAGTGTGACGATCGTCAGCATCTCATAAAAACAATACATCGTCAGGATATTGCCGGAAAAAGCGATCCCCAGCGTCACGCCAAATGTCATGACATAAAACATAAAAAAGATCTGCCGATGATCCAGTTCCTTCATATACTCAAATGCATAGAGTGTCGCCAACGGCCAGAGGAATGACACCAGCGCTGCAAACACACTCGCCAGCCCGTCGATCCGAAAACTCACCTCCAGATTATTCGCAAACCGGAATAACAGATGCATCTGTCCGTCCGAATGTCCGATGGAATAGAACACCAATCCGGAGGTAAAAAGCACCAAAGCCTCCGTATAAATCATCCAGTGTGCTTCTTTTTTCCATTTTACAAGGGGGATCAGTAACGCAAATAACATGGGCAGAAAGATCGCTGCCACAAATAAGCTTTCATTCATACGCCATCATCCCTTCTATAACCACAAGCCTGCCAGATCCCTGCAGACCGAAATCAATCCATTCGGAAATACGCCGAGAAGTACCGCCAGCGCAGCCAGCACGATGAGCGGGATCAGCATCAGAAGCGGCGGCTCCTTTTTGGCCAGATCCGTACAGCGATCATCATCGCCGGGGAAAAAGCCACGCATCGTGATTGGAAGCAGATACCCTGCCGTAAGGAGTGCGCTGACCAGCAAAACGGCCGGTCCGAACCAGCTGAAAAATCCTGCCTCACTTCCGAGTGCCCCCACTGCCAGATACCACTTACTCACAAACCCGCTTGTGGGCGGAATACCTACAAGCGCCAGCGCAAAACAGGTGTAACACCAGAGCATCACCGGCATTTTTCGGCCGATACCGTACAACTCATCCACACGTTTACGGTTACAGATCACAAGAAATACACCTGCGGAAAGGAACAGTCCGCACTTGATGATCGCATGGAAGCAAACATGTAGCAGTGACCCTGTAAACGCCTGCTCCTGCAACAGTGACAGACCAAACAAAACATAAGAAACCTGACTGACAGTTGAGTAGGCAAAGCGCTTTTTCACGACCGGTTCACGGAAGGCTAACATAGACCCCATAAACACCGTGAGCAGCGTCAGACTCATCCATGCCGTCTGCACCCATGTTCCACGCAGGAAATCCGCGCCGACAATATTGTAGACCACGCGGATCGTTGCCAGCACACCGGATTTTACAATGATCGCAGACAGCACTGCCGATGCCGGTGACGGAGCGACCGGGTGCGCGGTCGGCAGCCAGCCGTGCATCGGGAACATGCCCGCCTTTGTCCCAAAGCCGATCAGCATCAAAAATACAACAATGAGCAACGTGCTTTCATGCCCTGCCAGTGCAGTCATATCCAGTCTTCCGGCACTGCCGAAGTCCAGATCCACACAGTAATGATTGAGATAAAAAATACCAAACAATCCCAGATATGCACCGCACATCGAATAAAACAGATATTTTAATGTCGCCATGATCGCCTCACGCGAGCGGTTATGTGCAACCAAAAGCATAGACACCAGCGTCATCAGCTCATAGCACGCGTACATCGTCACCAGATTTGCCGAGCAGTCCAATGCGATCAGCACAACATAAAGCAACGCATAGATCAAAGAGAACTGTCCGCTTCTTCCCTCATGCTTCATATATACAACTGCATAAATTCCTACCAATATCCAGATGAGCGTCGTGACACACATGAACAATACACTGAGCCCATCCACCCCAAAGGAGAGCGTCAGTCCTTCGCCGAGCGTCAGCAGCTGAACCGCCGACATTCCTGCCATTCCAATCATTTTCATTTTCCTCCTAGCTAAACATTCCAAGTCCCCGTGAACACAGCTCCACGATGGGCTGTGACATGAGACCAAGCACCAGATTCAACAGCATAAAACATACAAATACAAACACGATCTCCGGATGTTCATTCATTCGTATCCGACGATAACCGCTCTCCTGCGCACACACTGCACCTTTTTGAGGCGTATAGATGATCAGCACCGCACGCATAAAATAGATCACGTTCAGGATCGTGCTAAGTGCCAGTGCGATCAATGTCGGCAGCATTTTATCTGCCTGATTGACCGCCGCCTGCGCAAACAGGATCTTTGAGATAAAACCGGAAAACAGCGGGAAACCGATCATGGACAGCGCACCAACCGTAAACGCCATTCCCGCCGGCGGATTGCGATAACCGGCACCTGTAAGCTTCGTCAGTTCCTTATTGTTGCCGGAACACTCACTGAGCCCCGCAGCAGACACGAACAGCAGAGATTTCGTCGCCGCATGAGACAAAATGTGGTAAATGCTTGCCAGCACACCGAGGTGTGTCCCCAGACCAAATCCCATATAAATATATCCGATCTGTGCCACGGACGAAAATGCGATCATACGCCGGATGTTTAATTCCTTTGTCGCACTGATGGATCCGAACATCATTCCCGCGATACCAAATACAAAGAAGATATTCATGATCTTACTGTTGCAGATAATGTCAAAGCCAATCACACGATAAAAGATCTTGATCAGCAGGAAAATATATCCCTTTGATACGAGCGAGGACAGGATCGCAGCCGAAGATACCGTCGAATATCCGTAGGCATCCGGAAGCCACGAGTGAAACGGAAACAGCGCACTCTTGATCGCCAGTCCGACGCACATGAGTCCAACCGCCACCATAAGCGGTGCGTGGTAGGTTCCCGCCGCCGCGATCGCCGCCACCGACTCCTTGATATTGCTCATCAACAAATGTCCGGTCAGACCGTAAAGGAAGCAGATGCCAAGCAACAGCAGACCGGAGCCGATCAGACTCATGATCATGTAGCGCGTCGCCGCCTCCAGTGTATGACCACTCTGCTTGATCATGATCATTCCACACGCAGAGATCGTGTTGATCTCCACGAACACATAAGCCGTAAACAGATCGTTTGTGTAGATCAGTGCGATCAGGGAGCTGAGCAGCAGATTTACCATCACATAATACAGGTTTTCCTTACTCTCCTCGAGCTTTACCTTTCGCTGTGCGGCTCCTCCGACCATGGACAAAAACATCACGATGCAGAAGAACAGCGCCATAAATGCTTCCAGCGGACCGACACGGATCTCATTTCCCCATGGTGCAGGGAAATGTCCCATTGAATAAACATAAGAACTGCCGCTGATGCAGACCTCTAAAAGCACAAGAAACGACATGACACCCACTGCCATGATCACAAACAGATTCAGAATCCTCGCCTTTTTCGCAGACAGGATCATCGAGCAGGGGCCGGAAAACAACGTTAAGATAATACAAAAAAGGGGAAAATTGTGCACGAATTCCAGATTCATTTAAAAGCCCCCCTTTTTCACTTCCAACGTGATCTGATCGATATCAAGCGTGTGATATCTGCGGTAAAGCCGGATCGTCAACGACAACATCAATGCAGTGACCGATACGGATACCACAATACCGGTCAGCACCAGACCACTCGGGATCGGGTTGATATAAGCATCCACACTCTGAACACCATCGACCACGATTGCCGCCTTGTGCCCGCTGATATAACCTTTTAACGCCAGAAACAGATACACGGAAGAATCCATAATATTGAATCCAATGATCTTTTTGATCAGATTCTTCTGCAATAATAAGTTGGAAAAACCGAGCGCAAACAGGATCATGGCAACGGCTTCCTGATAATTTGCAAACAAATTCCCGAAATCCATCATTTAGTAGCCTCCCTTCCGGAACATGACATAGAAGGTGTACATCGTTCCCGCCACTACAAAACCAACACAAATGTCCAAGATCAGGATCAGACCGCTGCTCAGGATCGCTCCGGGCGTTCCAAGCGGGATCACACTCTCAATATGATTTGCTCCGGTAAAAAAGGAGTAGGTCTTTGCCAGCGAATAACAGGCCAGCGCACCAAAACACATGCATTTATATGTTTTTCCGGTAAAAAATTTCTCTGTTTTCACAAAACCGAACGCATTCAGATACAGGATGAGTCCCGCACCGCAGATCGCACCTCCTGAGAATCCGCCTCCGGGTCCCAGATGTCCGCCAAGAATCACATAGATTCCGAAGATCTCGATGAACGGAACGAGCACGCGTGCCACAGTCTGTAAGATCACATCATTTTTTGGCTCATAAATACGATCATTGTGCTCCGCAGTCTCCTGATACTTTTTCTTGTCCTTTCGCAGCAGGATCAACACGGTACAGGTCGCCAGAAACAGCACGTGCGACTCGCCGAGTGTATCAAATGCACGGTAATCCAGGATCATTCCCGTCACGATA
>JBJEML010000083.1:0-9016 GCA_051879675.1 Lachnospiraceae bacterium
CCGGCAGGGCCGCCTCCGATAATGGCGATCTTTGTATCTGCAAAGAAATTGTCATCCAGCGAGGGAATGACCTTTTTCGGTATGTATCGGTTTTCTGCATTCAGATCCTGCATCGCGATAAATTTCTTTATCTCGTCGATGGCGATCGCCTCATCGATGGTTCCTCTCGTGCAGGCTTCCTCACAACGACGGTTACAGATATGTCCGCAGATGGCGGGCAGCGGATTGTTTTTCTTGATGAGTGCCAGTGCATCCGTATATCTTCCCTGCGCTGCAAGCTTCAGATAGCCCTGCACGGCAATATGGGCCGGGCATGCGGTTTTACAGGGTGCGGTTCCGGTCTCATGGGTCTCGATACGGTTTTTGTCCCGATAATCCTCTGTCCACATGTGCGGTCCCCACGGCTGCTCCGAAGGCAGCGGCTGTTTCGGGTAAGCCACTGCTGTTCCGTCTTTTTTGCACAGCTTCTGTCCCAGCTTCAGCGCCCCCGCCGGGCAATGCTCCACACAGCGTCCGCACGCCACACAGTTCTCTGTGGTCACATGTGCCACATACGCAGAGCGGGACATATTTGGCGTATTGAACAGCTGAGAGGTACGCAGTGCATAGCAGACATTCACGTTACAGTTGCAGATCGCGAAGATCTTATCCTCGCCGTCGATATTCGTGATCTGGTGCACAAAGCCATTATCCTCTGCTTTTTTCAGGATCTCGTATACTTCTTCTCTGGTGATGTAGCGTCCGCCCTTTCCGGTCTCAACGACGTAGTCCGCCATATCGCCCACGGCGATACACCAGCCCTCCGGATCGTCCGCGCAGCCTTCATCAAAGGTCTTTCTGGAACGGCGGCAGGAGCAGGGACTTGCTGCATATTTGCCTTCATATTTGTCCAGCCAGTGCGAAATATGCTCTACAGAGGCGGTATTGTTTTCCATCTCGATAGCTTTTTCTACCGGAATGACATGCATACCGATCCCGGCGCCTCCGGGCGGCACCATGGGCGTCACCTTCTCTAACGGTATGCGGCTCATGCGTTCAAAGAAACGTCCCATCTCAGGGTGCTCTTCAAGTACCTTTGCGTTCATGTTGGAAAATTCTGCGCTGCCCGGCACAAACATCGGCAGCACCCACTGTTTTTCGTGTTGCGGGTTCTCCCAGTTATACTCGATCAGTCCGTTATAGGACATCTCCGCCAGCTGCTTTTCCAGATAGGCCTCGTCCTTTCCGGTCAGCTTGATCATATCCGCCATGGTACGGGGCACGCGTTTTTTCATGAGAATGGCGATCTCCGCCTGCTCATCGGTACACAGCGGTTCCAGACCGATATACTCCGGCGAGTCCTTTGTGATCTTTTCTTTTCCTAAAACGACAGGAATACGGTCTGTGATGACCTTTGCCAGCCGTGCGACAGGCTCGCGAAATGGTTTTCCGGGATTGGGATTGGGGAATAAGGGATCTGACATGACTGGTTCTCCTTTTCTTATGATGACTCTTCTTCCACCACGATCTCTTTGATCTGCGCCTCATTGCCCTGAAGCAGCCAGGTATGTTCACTCCGGCAGTATGGGCAGATCTTACCATGCACCACAGTCGCAAACTGTCCTTTGCAATCCTCACAGTATGTGACTGCCGGGATTGTCTCGATCTCCAGCTCACAATCGGTAAACAACGGCGTACGCTTCGAGTTCCATTTCCAGCAATCCTGCAAGTAATCGTGCAGGATCGCGGATACTTCTCCGATCTGCAGCACGACCTTGTTGACATGGGAGACCTCGTTCTCCTCAGCAATTTTTGCGACACTGTCTGCGATGTGAAAAACAATTCCTAGCTCGTGCATGATCAACCTCTTTTCAAACGTAGTGGTTTTCTCTTTCGTATACCAGATTTTATCATGAATCTCACACAAAAGATAGGTAAATCGCTCATTTACTGTACATTTTCAGACATTTGACAAAAACAATGGAGCCGCTTGCAGTTCCAGCCTCTCCACCATGTTTTTCAGAAATTCCGTATTGGTCGGACGGCCCTTTTCCTCGTCATAGTCGAACGGATAATACTGATACAGATTGTTTACATCGGCGCCCGTAAACACTGACTCGATCGCATTGCGGATGCCGCGCTCCACGCCATTCCTCGTCGTGTGATGCTCCCGCGCGATCAGCGAATAGATCTCATTCCACACCCAGGGCTTGTCCGTCCTGTTTCTAAGCAGCAGAAAAATCGCCTCCACGATATAGACAAAGCCCACCTGTCTGCGCCGAAACCCCATTTTTTCCAGCTCGTCCCCGATATATTTTTTTGTGGCCTGATCTTCTTTTACATTCTTGAATGTCGTCAGGGAATACGTACATTGCCGGTCTTCTTCGATTCTCTGATAGGGGTATATTTTTTCTATGACGCTCAGTACTTTTTCCGGTGAATAGGACAGATTTGCCTTCCGATAGACATAATCGGCTCCATGTGCCCTCATATAACTGAGTGTGACACAGGAGCCGGTATTTGTTACAACAATAATAAAGGGCTTTTCCAGCCCGCGTACTTCGATCTCATGCAGCAGCGACAGCCCGTCGCCCTCCGTCAATTCAATATCGAGGATCAACACATCCACCTCGTGTATCTCCAGATAATCCAATGCCTGCCGCTCACTGTCGGTTTCATAGACGAGCGACATGGTCCGGCAGTGTGCAAATGCAGACCGAAAGCCCTCCCGAACTTCCGTCTCGTCTTCCACAAGCATTACCTTCACGAAATGTGCCATCGCTGTTTCCTCCCGCCGTACTGTCTCTTTGCCCTTTCTTCATTATAGTCTGCGTAAAACACAGTCCGCAAGGCGACGGGGAATCCACACGATGATTCAGATCATCGAAGGTGTGCCGTTCATCAAATTGTCAATTATTACCATCTCTTTTGTTGTCTATAGTTTACTCGTAGTTGTTACTATTTTTTTATATCTGACCAGTGGGAGGTACAAAAGATGATTGATACGATTGGTTCGCGCATTGCACGATTACGTGAACAAGCCGGCATTTCGCAGTCCGATCTTGCGAGACGTATGAATATCAGCCGCGCCGGCGTCCAGTCCTGGGAATGTGGGGAAAACTATCCGACCACCGATAATCTTATTTCTCTGGCAAAGATTTTCCACGTTTCTACCGACTATTTACTCGATATCAATGCAACGAACACTGTAAATCTTGATAATTACAGCAGGGATGAACAGGGAATCGTCTTTCGCCTGCTTCAATACTTTGACGAGTCCGCTTCTGCTGTCCATGAAGAATAAATCGTTGCTTACTCCACCTTCATCATCCGGTAGCCGACTCCGATATGGGTCTGGATATACTGCGGCGAATCCGGTTCTGCCTCCAGCTTCTTGCGCAGCGTGGCCATGAACACCCGCAGCGAGGCGATATCGTTGTCCCAGCTCCTGCCCCAGATATTCTGCGTGATGTAAGTATGTGTCAGCACCTTTCCCACATTTTTCGAGAGCAGACACAACAGCTTATACTCGATGGGTGTCAGGTGCAGCTCCTGCCCGTCCAGATAGGCACATCCCCCCGCGTAATCCACGCGAAGCTTTCCGTTTTCAAAGACGGCACCCTGTGATATCACCTCGGTTGTCATATAGGTCAGTCTCCGCTGTGTCACACGCAGCCGCGCCAGCAATTCCTCGACCGAAAACGGCTTCGTCAGGTAATCGTCTGCGCCTGCATCCAATGCTTCTATCTTATCCGAATCCTCACTGCGCGCGCTGATCACGATGATCGGCATATTTGACCACGAGCGGATCGTTTCAATGACCTGCACGCCGTCCATATCCGGCAGACCGAGATCTAACAGCACAATGTCCGGGTTGTGGGAAGATGCCTCCAAAATTGCCGCTTCGCCGTTTACTGCCACCAGATATCTGTAATCATTTGTTTTTAATGTCGTCGTCATCAGGTTTCTGACCGGCGCGTCGTCCTCTACCACAAGGATCAATGGTTTATTCATGGATCTCTACCTCCCCACCCGGTAATGTAAATGTAAATGTCGTGCCTTTCGGTGCGTTGTCTTTCACTTCAATGGTGCCTCCGTGTGCCGTGATGATGGACTTGCACAAGGACAATCCCAGTCCGAGGCTTCTGCGGCTGTCCGCCACCTTATTTGCCCCACTGTAAAACATGTCAAAAATATAAGGCTTCTGCTCGTCGGGAATACCCGGCCCGTTATCAGATACGGATACTTCCACCATAGGTCCGCGTTCGCGTGAATTGATCTCGATCACCGAACCCTCCGGTGTATACTTGATCGCATTGTCTACAATGTTGATGATGACCTGAACGATCAGTTTTGCATCCATCTGCGCCAATATAAATTCGGGCTCACTGTGCACCCGGATCATATGATCCTTACTCTTCCGGTCTACATGCTTGAGCGCCTCCGCGATCACTTCATCCATCAGCTCTGCCGTACTGGTCAGATGGACTCTGCCCTCCTCGATCCGCGTGACCGCAAGCAGATTTTCCACCAGATTGATCAGCCACATGGAGTCATCGTAGATGTCTGTAAATATCTGTGTGCGGGAAGCGTCGTCCAGCCGCTCATAGTTGGAGATCAGGGTGCTGGCATTGCCCGAAATGGAAGTCAGCGGCGTGCGCAGATCATGTGAGATCGCACGCAGAAGGTTCGCGCGCAGCTGCTCGTTCTTCGCAAGAATGGCGGCTGCCTCCTTCTCTTTTGCATTTTTGATATTCTCGATCGCCAGCGCACACTCACCGAGGATTGCCAGAAGTACGCTGTTTTCAAAGGAATCCAACGGCCGCTCATCGATCGCGATCCCGACCACTCCGTACACATGCTCATTGACACGGATCGCCAGATAAAGGCACTTCGCACTTGCCAGCGTATCTGTTGTCGCACCGGCATGCTTATTATTTCGAAATGCCCATTCTGCCGTCGCGCGCTCATTTTCCGTAAGCAGGTCATCCGGGCTGTCCTCGCCCGCCGGATACAGGATCGGTTCCTGCAATTCCCCGTTTCCCGCCGGATACATGACGATATCTTTTTTCAGAAGCTTTGTGAGCTGCCCAGCTGTCGCCGCAATGACATCCGCTGTCTCGCTCTCTTTTTGCAGCAGCTGATTCGTCTCAAACAGGATCTTTGTTCGAAACGCCGCCTGCGCGGATTGCGCGGCATTTTCCTTTAATCTGGATGCCAGCGTTCCGGTCAGAAACGATGCAATAAACATGATCAGAAAGGTTACATAATATCCCGGATCGACGATCCGGAACGTGAAGCGCGGTTCCGTAAAGAAAAAGTTAAAGATCAACACGCTGCCCACAGATGCCAGCAGGCTGCAAAAACGGTTCGTCGTGACCACGGACAGGATCACGACCCCCAGAATATAAACGGTGATGATATTTGCCTCTGTGAATCCGACCGCATAAAACAGATGGCCGAGAACGGTAGCGCACACCAACACAAGCATACTGACTCCCACGTCCCGCAGCGGTGCAAAATGTTCTCTTTTCAGTTGCGCGTCCTGCAGCATTTCATACGCTTTTTTCATCTTCAAGACCTCCCGGATCACACCCTATCATACTACTTCCCGTCTTGTTTTTCCACCACCCCTGTCAGCTATATATGAAAACATTTTTGCAGCTCTTTATATCTGCCCAGCACCAGCATCGTACTTCCTTCCTCCAGAACCGTTTCTGAGGTGAGGGACATATCCAGTTCCCCGTTCTCCCTGAGTCCGATGATGTTGATATTGTATTTTTTGCGGATATCGATCTGTCCGATCGTCCGGCCGATCCAGCTTTCCGGGATCTGGACTTCAAACATCGCATGGTCTCCATCCAGCTCTATATAGTCCATAATGTGATCTGAGGTGTAACGGATCGCCATCCATTTTGCAAGCTGCTTTTCCGGATAGACGACCTCGTCCGCCCCGTTACGCAGCAGGAACTTTGCCTGAACATCCCGCGCGGCGCGGGACACCACAAGCTTCGCGCCCAGCTCCTTTAACAGCGAAGTCGTTTCCAGTGAGCCCTGAAAATTGTTGCCGATCGCGACGATACACACATCAAAATTCGCGATGCCGAGCGACTCCAGAAAGCCGACATTTGTGCTGTCTCCGATCTGCGCACTGGTTACATAGGGCAGCATATCGCTGATCCGATCCTCTACCTTGTCAACGACCATCACCTCATGACCAAGCATATTCAGGTTCATGGCAATGTGCTTTCCGAACCTTCCCATTCCTATTAAAAGTATTGATTTCATGACAACCCCCGGTTTCTTCTTAATATCTCTTTATATTATCTTTATCTTACGTGAAGCTATGTAAAGAGAGTGAAAAAGAAACCGGAGCTCGTGTTAAGATTGTGTAAAGATTGTCTTTTTTGTAAAAACTGTAATTGTAATGAAATGATTGTCTTTTTTTGTTTGCACATTCGTGGTATGCTACAAATAAATAGTCACGAAATGAGGAAATGCTCATGGAAAAAGAAAGAAAAAACATTCTGAAACGCAGCCTGCGCGGAAAAATGCTGCTTTTGACAGTACTCCCCCTTGTGTTTCTGGCAGTCCTTCTCGGATTTGTCAGCGCGCGCTCGTTTACAGGCGCGATGCTCGGAGAAGTGAAAAATGATATGGCCAACCAGTGCCATATGATCGCGGATATTTACGACCGCATGTATCCCGGCTCGTTTAATCTCGAGGTAGTGGACGAGACAAATTACAATCTTTTCAAAGGACAGGTGGACATCACCACTGCCTGTCAGATCATCGACAGCATTCACGAGGCATACGGGGTAGAGGTCAGCATTTTCCGAAGCGACCTGTGTGTTGTGACGACAATGAAGGATGCAGCGGGCAACCGCCTGACACTGACCAAGGCTTCCCCGGTCGTCGTATCCGGTGTACTGGAAACCGGAGAGGAACAGTTTTATTCCGATGTGATATTAAATAATGAAAAATATTTTGCATATTTTATGCCGATTCCGAATGAGGACGGCGAGGGTATCTTTGGCATGTATGCGATCTACCGTCTGGCATCGGATGTTCATGCCCTGGTACTGCGCTCCGTTCTTCCGGTGATCCTGCTCTGTCTGCTGGCAACGATCGTGATCGGACTGATCAGCATCCGTTATTCCCAGAAGATCGTCAGCTATCTGCAGCAGATCCAACGGTTCATGCACGCACTCTCCGGTGGCAGATTTGATGTCGAGCTGTCCCCTCATGTGCTCGCACTGGAGGATGAGCTGGGCGATCTTGCCAAGAGCGGGCAGAGCATGCAGCGCTCCCTGCGGCTTCTGGTGGAATGTGATGCGCTGACCGGGCTGTACAACCGCCGTCTGGGTGATCGTCGGCTGAAGCGCGCTGCCAAACGCGCTGCGGATTATGGCGCGGATTACTGTGTCGGCATCTGTGATATTGACTTTTTCAAAAAAGTCAACGACACCTACGGTCACGAGGCGGGTGATGCTGTATTAAAGGCTGTCGCACGCGTATTGAAGCGCAACATGACCGGAAAACAGCTGACAGTGGCGCGCTGGGGCGGCGAAGAATTTTTACTGATCTTTGAGAACTGCAAGCTGCCTGCGGCATACAAGGTTCTGCAGCTGATCCATTCGCAGATCCATGAGACCACGGTCGAACACGAAGGTCAGTCTATCCGTGTCACGATGAGTATGGGGCTTGTCCAGGCAGACCGGAACGCATCCGAGGATGCCATGCTTGGTGCGGCGGATGGGCTGCTGTACTACTGCAAGGAGCACGGAAGAGACCAGATACAGGTCAGGGATATGACAAAAGAAGAGCAATAAATATGTAGACGCTGCTCCCGGGATCTCTTGTATGAGACTGTTTCCGGGAGCATTTTGCCGAATGTTATCTCTGTCTGAGATAAGCTATTTTCCGGTCATCTGCTTATCAAATTCCGGATTGAAGAAATAGTAATTCTTGCAGTTCAGGCTATCCTTTGTCATCTCCAGAGCCTCACCGAAACGCTGGAAGTGGACGATCTCACGGGCACGCAGGAATTTTAACGGTTCACGCACATCCGGGTCATCGATGATACGCAGCAGGTTATCATATACGGTACGCGCCTTCTGCTCAGCGGCCAGATCCTCGTACAGATCCGTCAGCGCATCGCCCTTGGACTGATACTCGATCGCGTTCTGCGGCAGTCCGCCTGCGGCCTGCGGCCACAATCCGGTCGTATGGTCGATATAATAGGCATCAAAACCGGATGCCTTTACCTGCTCCGGTGTCAGGTTTCTCGTCAGCTGATAGACCATGGCACAGATCATCTCCATGTGATTCAGTTCTTCCGTACCAATGTCCGTCAAAAGCCCGCCGACTCTTTTTACCGGCATGGTATAACGCTGTGCGAGGTAACGCATCGACGCACTCATTTCTCCATCGGGGCCACCATACTGGCTGATGATCTGCTGTGCGATCTTCGGGTTGCATTTGCTGATCTTTACCGGAAATTGTAAGCGTTTCTCATAGTTCCACATTTACACATTCCTCCTTCCCACGGTGCCGGGCAGTCGCCCCAGCTGAATTCTCCTGTTCCGCCTACCGCATTCCCTGACATGGAATCGATCGTCAACGGGTAGAACAATCGCGCATATTCTTTCAGCAGGTCATGGCGCCGTTCCTGAAGCTTGCTGAACAATTCCATCCCCTTCATGCAATCCGGATGCGTGTCAAGATAGAGTGTCAGATCATTCAGTGCGAAGCTGATCTGGTTGATCTCTGTCATCAACGCCTCCTGTTTGGTACTGCAGTTTTTTGGTGTACAGGGCATATTAGCTGATGCCCAGAATTCCAAGTCCAGATCCGGGAAGATCGTTCCTTCGCATAGCGCTGTAAACCAGTCATACAGCTCTCCCCACTGCTGCATCGGAACCTGTGCCATTGCATATTTCTGGCACTGGCAGTTGCAGCGGTCCTCTTTATACATAAGGACTCCTCCTTTATATTGATATTTAATATAATATTAGTTTATACTGAACTGGAAATA
>JBJEML010000084.1:0-1767 GCA_051879675.1 Lachnospiraceae bacterium
TCCACCATACATGAAAAATCCGAACTTATTCCCCATCGGGAGTGCGTTCGGATTTCTTGTTTCTATCAAAGATATTACATACTGAGCCTGTGCCCCCGGTTTTGCCTGCCGCAGAACCGGGGGCTTTGTACATTCGACGAAACATTCCTCCTTCTGTACAATAGCAGTACCAACCAAAAGGAGGATTGCATATGAAAATTCAGTATATTCGCGTTGGAGACTACTATATTCCAGGCCTGACGCTCTCAGAAGAATCCCGCCCCATCGGCAAATGGGGACGAATGCATCGGGACTATCTGAGAGAGCATAAGCCGATTCAGTACAACTGCCTGCTCCTGTCCGGCAAGCTGTGGACATACCTTGCTGACCTGAATGAGCAGGCGCAGGACAGGCTGGAACGGATGATCGACCAGATGAAGATGGCCGAGGGAGTGACAGAAGAATTGAAAGCTGTTGACCCGATGGCGTGGATTCAACGCATGAACAACACCCGCGCCAGAGCCGAGGAGATCATCCGAGAGGAGCTGATCTTTGTATGAAGATGGAAGAATATTTCCGGGCGCTGGAAACCTATGTATCTTCCCGCAAGCTGAATCTGGGAGATGGCGAATCTGTCTTGTCACTGCTCTATGAGGCTTACGGTGATATAAACCGGATGTATGATGACCAAATCAAGGCTGATTTTGCAGAACTGTATCAGGCATTGAACGGAATGCCCCTGCGGGAAATGGACTGGATTGTCAATCCTATTTGCACCCTCTGCCGGGATCATGAGCGCTCCGGGTTTGTGCATGGGCGTCTGGTAGGTGTCCGATTGGTACAGGAGGTACAGAGTGATCAATAATTCCTTTATTCGTTGCCCCGGCTCCAGAGCCGGGGCATTTTTGCAGCCGTAACCGCAAATGAGGGCCAAGTTTTATATAAAAAGAATACTCAGGTTATGTTAATTGCAATTATCAGAAAAATGTGTTATTCTATGGATATTGCTGAACACTGGCAGAAAAGGAGAATGGTGTATGGCAAATTTTACTAGGAAAGCAATCCGAGATTCGTTTGTGAAGCTGCTCAACGAAAAACCGTTGAGCCAGATTACGGTACGGGATATCGTAGAGGACTGCAACGTAAACCGCAATACTTTCTATTACTATTATCAGGATTTACCGCAGCTGTTAGAGTCTGTTGTCAACGAAGAAACAGAGCGGATCATTCGGGAAAACCCTTCCATTGGATCCATAGAAGATTGCCTGAACGCTACAATTAGCTTCGCACAGAACAACCGTAAGGCGGTCATGCATATTTTCCACTCGGTTGACCGAGATATCTATGAAAAACACCTGTGGAGAATCTGCGGTCATATGATTACGCTTTACATGGATGGAATTCTCACCGGGCGAGATGTAACACCTGAGGATCGTCAGCTGATTGTGGATTATACCATGTGCCTGTGCTTTGGCTTTATTATCGGCTGGTTGGAAGGTGGAATGCAGGATGATATTCGTGCCCGATTCCACCGCTTGTGCCAGCTGAAAGAGGGCGAAGTGGAGCGAATGATCGCCAAGTGCGAAGAAAAACCTTAATTTTCCAGACAAAATAGCCCCCGTGTCTGAATTTCAGGCACGGGGGCTTTTCTGTCCGTATAAAATCCAAAGAATTACCGCTATAATACGGTCACAAACATAATTCAGGAGGAACACAATATGTATTATTCCAGCGGTAACTATGAAGCCTTTGCCCGTCCCAGAAAGCCCGAGGGCGTGGACAACAAAT
>JBJEML010000085.1:0-8875 GCA_051879675.1 Lachnospiraceae bacterium
CGAACCCACGTATCCAGCTTGGAAGGCTGGTGTTCTACCATTGAACTACACCCGCGTGCTTTATGCGTACCACGAACACCGCAACGCATCTAACATTATATGGCAGGCAAAAGAAAAAGTCAACCTATTTTTTTAAAAATTTCAATTCAATTTCTGGAATTCCGGATTCGTCAATTGTCAGTATACCATAGCTTGGTTCATAGCCCGATTGTCTGGGTCTGGAAATACTGCCCGGGTTTGCCACCAGCACACCGCCGTACTGCTCTATAAACGGACGATGCGTATGGCCGAACAACGCGACCTGACAACCACACGCCATCGCCTGATCGCGCAGCACATCCATGCCTGTCGTTACATAGTATTCATGTCCGTGCGTCATAAATATCCGGACGCCTCCGATCGACACGGTCTTCTCGCTCGGAAGATCACTCGCCCAGTCACAATTGCCGGAGACGATCTCCATCGGCACTCCGACGATCTCCTCGATGACAGGATCCCATCCTTCCGTATCGCCCATGTGGAGCACGCGGTCAAATGGCGCTTCCAGCCGGACGACCTCCTTTAAATTGTCATGAAATCCGTGTGTATCACTGATCAAAAGAATCTTTTTTCCCTTCATGACTTTCCAAGCTCCTCACGCATCGCGCGCAATGCGTTTCCTCTATGGCTTACCTTATTTTTTTCTTCCGGCGGAAGCTGTGCTGTCGAGCAGCCGTATTCATCCACATAAAAGATTGGATCATATCCAAATCCATTCGTTCCGGCAGGCTCCCATCCGATGTATCCCTCGATCGTGCCTCTGGTCGTCCGCGTACTGCCGTCGGGAAGTACAGCAGCGATCGCACAGACAAAACGCGCCGTCCGCTGTTCCTTGGGAACGCCTTCCAGCCGATCGATGAGATTCTGATTCTTTATATCATAGGAAGTATCTTCCCCCATATAACGCGCGGAATAAATACCCGGCTCCTTGTTCAGATAGTCGATCTCCAGACCGGAATCATCTGCAAGCACAATATCATCCGGCAGAAGCTTCGCGATCTCCTTTGCCTTGATCATGGCATTCTCCTCAAACGTCGTGCCATTCTCCACGATATCCACATCAACCCCTGCATCTTTCATGGATAGGATCTCCATGCCCATATCTGACAGGATCATGCGGATCTCCTTCATCTTGTTTGCATTTCCTGTTGCAAATACAATTCTGCTCATTTCTAATAGCCCTCCTCCAGCGCCTGCATGATTCCCTCATAGATCGCACGCGCACATTTTTTCTGATAGCTCTCATCTGTCAGGTTGGCAAGCTCCTTCGGATTTGTCATAAATCCCACCTCGACGAGCGCTGCCGGTGCCTCACTGGTTCGGATCACATAAATATCATTACCCGGCACCAGTCCCATGTTTTTTGTCCCCAGTGCATCCGTTGTCTTTTTCAGCAGAATATCCGCCAGATGCCGGGAACTGTTGCCCGCTGCCTCTTTTTTCTCATCATAGAGCACCGCCGTCCCGTTGACTGCCGCTGATGCGGGATAGGAATTGTTATGTATGCTCACAAACAGGTTTGCACCTGTGTCGTTTACCAGAGCCGCCCGGTCCGCAAATGCGGGATCAGAGTCGTCGAGCCGTGTATAATACACGCCAATCTTCTCATCTGAAGCCTCATCAAACAGCTTTTTCAGCTGCTTCACAATAGCGAGATCAATATCCTTTTCCTGCACATTTCCAACGATTGCTCCCGGCATATTCGCGCCGTGCCCCGCATCAATGACAACGATCTTATCATAGATATCCTGCGGTGCTATAAAATCAATATACAAATACTGTTCCTGCCAGTCAAGAGAAAGCTCATATACATGCTCCATCGACAGTTCCAGTGTTCCGCCATCCTGACCGGCAAAGTAATTCAGATCCGCAATATGGTCACTTTTCCCGATCATGGGGTAACGTACCGGATAGTCAGAGCCGGCGCCCCTGATCTGAATATCAATGGTCCGGGTCACATAATGATTTTCGATCGTGACATCATCCATTGTGCTGTTTTTAGGCAACTCCAAACGCAGCTGCTGCGGAAAGTCCAGTGCCTCCACCGCCGTCTGTTTCTGTGCCTCAGGCAGTCCCTCTGCCGTTGCCATTGCCTGTCTGGTGGAGTAATCCAGAAACTCCAATCCGGAAAGCATTGCCCACATTTCCTCACGCTCTTCGCGCTCCTTGCGGATACGCATCTGTTTTGCCACATACTGCTGCGCCTTCACTTCTAACGCGGGCAGATAGACGAGACTGGAACAGATGAAAACAGTGAGCATCACCATGAACAGGGACGTACCGCGCACGATTTTTTCTTCCATTATTCTGCCGTTTCCTCCCTTGCGCAGCTATATGCCTTGATACACAGATTGCTCTGCGCCTGTTCCTCCACGCGGTTCCACTGGCTGCCCCGGATACTGATATAACCCTCACCATCCGAGATATCCACATCTGCCGTCAACTCATCCGCCGCATACTCGATCGCCATCGGATAGACCGCGTTCGGCGTCGTGATATAGATCATGATCGCAAAGCGCTCTCCCTTTTCCACCTCTACCGGCTTATTAAAACGGATCGTATAGTAGCCCGCATTGGACAGCTGCCCCTGTGCAACCTTGATCCGGTTTTCCGGTCCAAGGCTCGTCGTATCATCAAAATTCTTTACCACATATACATCGTAGGACGTGTCTTTCCCTGTAGCATAAAAACCGGCTGCCTCGATCTGCTCCCTATCTTTTGCCCGGAACACATTCGCACCGTAAATACTTTCTCTGTCGTAGCCCATCTGACCGACCCAGCCGCACAGATCTGACTGATAGATCGTGTCATAATTATCTACATCCTCCACCTTTGTGTAGACCACATTGTGGATACCGATGTTGGAGTCATAATAAGAGATATAAAAAATACCGTTGTCGCCAAAGGCTCTGCCCCAGCTGTTCTGACAGATAAACGCTCCGTCCTCTTCCGGGGGTGTGGAAAAATTGTCCTTGGAAAACGAATCATCCCACCCGATGATCACAACATCATGGTTGGATTTTTCCGATCCCTGATAGCAGTAAGCATTTGTCTCGGAATTATAATAGACACTCGTGCTCTCGGAATCCTGCAGCGTCGTATAAATGGAGGTCTGCACACCGCCGTATTTAAACACTGCCTCCTTGATCTTCTGCTGATCGCCGGACTCCATGACCTGCATCTCCTGCACATGCTTGACCGCCTTCAGCGACGGATCCGTCTCTCCGTCACCGTACGGATCATCCTCCGCCAGCACCGGTCCCTGCCACGACGCGAGATACGCCATCGACATCGTATAATCTCCACCGTCATTCTGTCCCTGATTAAAGCTGTTGCACAGCGTCATGTGATCCTCGGCAAATGAGAGGTTTTCCTCCGGGAGCAGCGTGGATTCCAGCGCCGTGAGCGTTGCAAATGCCCAGCAGGTGCCAAACGCGCCCTGATCCTTTACCGCGGTCACACGCTGTTGCTCGCGCAGATCATATTTATATGGAAGAAAACCGACATCACTCAGCGTGTCTACTCCCACTGCTTTGTTCTGCGCCATATCCCATTCATAGTCATACCCCAGAAGGTCTGCCAGATCCTTCATACCCACATAGTAATTATCTGCATCCCTTGTCATGGGTGACAGCAGCTTCACCGGCTGTTCATTGACAGTGCATGCATCTTCTCCGAGGAAAAAGCTGATGGACAGATCCCTCTTTTGCAGAACAAGCTGTTTTTCATCATAGATGTGCGCACTGCAGTTTAAACTGTCACGCAGAATGTTTACCGGCACCATCAACTGCAGTTCTTCGTCCATATAAAGCGGAGTATCATTGCTGGTATAACTGCGACTGCCGATATTTAAAGTGATCACACCGTCGTTGACACTGGCGGCGATCAGCGGATTCCAGTCCGCTGACTGGAGTCTCGCGCCTCGAAACTGCTCCACCTCCACCAGCTCACTCGTGGAATTATTAAATTTTGCCAATATGAGAACAAATAAAACGATCGTAAAAAAAATGTATCTTTTGGAATAACGCATATGTTTCCTTTTCTGTATTACTGCAATGTCATATCACGGTGCTGGCGTTTTGGCGGTTTTGCACCGAGAAACTGGTAAAAATAAGTGCGTATCATGCCATTGTAGAGTTTGCGGTTTTTATCCGCCTTTTTTCCGATATAGCGTTCCGCCTCCTCATAGCTCGTGATCAGGTACATCGACCAGTCGTCCAGTCTGGCGTATGCCTCACCGATCTGCTGATAGAGTGCCGGAAGATCCTTTTTGTCCTCCAGACGCTCGCCATAGGGCGGATTGGTGATCAAAAAGCCATATTTTTTCGGATGGTTCAGCTGTGCCACCGGTCTGCGCTGAAAATGGATCAGCTTGTCCACCCCGGCACGGCGGGCGTTCTCACGCGCGACCGCGATCACATTCTCGTCGATGTCATAACCCTGGATCGCTGTCTCCACGTCAGGGTTCACCAGATCCTGCGCCTCTTCCACCGCCTCATACCAGATCTTTTTCGGCACAAGATTTCCCCAATCCTGTGACAAAAATTCACGGTTTATGCCCGGTGCGATATTTGCCGCCATCATCGCTGCCTCGATGGGGAATGTACCGCTGCCGCAAAAGGGATCGACCAGAATTCGGTCCGCATGCCACGGAGTCAGCATGATCAGCGACGCTGCCAGCGTCTCGGACAACGGCGCTGCACCCGCCATGGTACGGTATCCACGCTTGTGCAGGGAATCACCGGTCGTATCGATCGTAACCGTCACCTCATCCTTCATGAGAAACACGCGCAGCGGATAGTCCGCTCCGTCCTCTGCAAACCATGAGATCCCAAAATGGCCTTTCATGCGCTCAACCACTGCTTTTTTCACGATCGACTGAATGTCCGAAGGGCTGAACAGCTTACTTTTGATGGAGGAAGCCTTTTTCACCCAGAATCTGGCGTCCTTTGGCAGATACTCCTCCCACGGAAGTGCCTTTGTTCCCTCAAACAGCTCATCAAACGTCGTTGCCGTAAACCTGCCGACCTGTATCAGCACGCGCTCGGCAGTGCGCAAAAACAGATTTGCCCGGCAGATCGCCTCGGCATCTCCCGTAAACGTCACACGCCCGTCTTCTACGCGCGTGATCTCGTAACCGAGGTCATATATTTCTCTTTTTAACACAGCCTCCAGCCCGAAATGGCAGGGGGCGATCAATTCGTATGTCTGCATTTTTCGCATATTATCTCCATTTTTCCTGTATTTTATAATGATAGTCCATATCTCCTTTGTGTGTCAAATAGATTTTACTTCCGGCTCCCTACTCCGCCAATGAGAGACGCTACCTGAAAGCCACGGCTGCCAAGATAGCGGGCTGCAAGGATACTCTCATTTCCATGGCTGCAGTAGAGTAAGATCCGCGTGCCGTGATCCAGACCTACTGCCCATTCATGGATATTGTCATAGCTTTTATTGACGGCTCCGGGCAGATGCCACCGGCGATAAGACTGCGGGTCACGAAGATCGATCAACAATACGTTTCCACGGCTCATCGCATGCTGAAATTCATTTTTAGATAATAATTGATAACGCATCACTTACTCCTTTTATTCGCTCAGATTACGAAAAACAGACCGGCTCTTGTGCCGGTCTGTTCCTCTTTTACTTATTTTATGCAGTTACTGAAGGTCTGTGACTGCTCCTAGTAACGGTCTGCTGCGTCGTAAGCATTTCCGGCCTTGTTACCGGCCTTGTTGCTTGCGTTGTTCGCATTGTTCGCGTTCTTTGCGTTTTTGGTGTTTGTTGCGTACTTTGTGTTTGTGGTGTTACCCTCATTGGATGCATCGTACGCATTGTTTGCGTTGGTGCTGTTTGACTCATTCGAATAATTCTTTGCCATGATAATTGCCTCCTGAATTTTTTTTGCAGTCATATAACTGTTCAATCTCTTCACAGTTACGCAGTTGTACCATACGTTACAACCGCAATCATTTTACTACAACGATAGTATTTACACGGAAAATGCAATTATGCTGGCATTATCTGTAAAATGTGCTAAACTGTTAATAGAAAAAATTTTTGAGGAGGGATACTCTTATGGAGCATATAGAAAACGTTACTTTTTTTGACCATCCGCTGCTGCAGCACAAGATTTCCATGCTGCGCGACGAAAACACCGGAACAAACGAATTCCGAAAGCTTGTGGAGGAGATCGCCATGCTCATGGGTTATGAGGCACTGCGCGACCTGCCGACCGAGGACGTCGAGATCAAGACTCCGATCGAGTCCTGCATGACACCGATGATCGCCGGAAAGAAGCTCGCCATTGTTCCTATTTTACGTGCCGGTCTTGGCATGGTAAACGGTATTCTCGCACTCGTGCCCAGTGCAAAGGTCGGACACATCGGTCTGTACCGCGATCCAAAGACACATGAGCCGCACGAGTACTACTGCAAGCTGCCTGAGCCTATCGATCAGCGCACGATCGTCGTCGTTGATCCGATGCTGGCAACCGGCGGTTCCGGCTCTGACGCAGTCACCATGATCAAACAGCACGGCGGCAAAAACATTAAGTTCATGTCCATCATCGCTGCCCCGGAAGGCCTGGAGCGGCTGCACAAGGATCACCCCGACATCCAGATTTATGTCGGACACCTCGACCGCTGCCTGAACGAAAACGCCTACATCTGCCCGGGACTCGGCGATGCAGGAGACCGGATCTTCGGAACGAAGTAAAAGTAAACAGACCGCAAGCCACCTTTTTCTGCGTGGCAGTGGCCGTGGCACAAACAACTGCCGGTTACTGCCACGCAGGATACATTGGCTTACACTTACTACTCCTACCAGTCATCTTTGTACATCACAGCAAGGACTGATATCTTTTTTGACAATTTTTCTCTGACATTTACAGGTTCTAAACATTCGCATTTATCTCCGAAACTCAGAAGCATATCATAATAATAATCCCTGTCAATAAAAGGGAATTTAACGATATAGAACGAATCACCATCCGGAGTAAACTGATCAAAAGAACAATAATCAAGTATTCTTTCCAGCAAAGATTTATGTATTCTGAGAGTAATGAAGATTTTCAAGGAATCTGAAATCTCATCGGCACTTAAGATAGGACCGGGGAAATCCTTGGGAACATATGACTCAACACATACTTCCAGATCAATCATTCTGGAAAGCTTAAACAGTCGATAATCTTTTCTCAGATGGCAAAAGCCATAGAAATACCAACTGCTATTCTTTGAAACAAGCTGGTATGGTTCGACTGTACGAGGAATCACATTTCCCTGACGGTCTATGTAGGAAAAAGATAGCAAATGTCTTTCTTCCAGAGCAAGTTCTATTTTTTCCAGATAATCATTTACCAAAGGGTTCGTCGTCCACGAATTGACATCGATACAGATCTGACTTGTTTTTAATGCGATGGCATCAGCTTGTGCAGGAGGTATAAAACTCCTCACCTTTGATATGGTATGAATGATCTCATCACCACGAACAACTGATGAAAGACCGGAAAGTCCCATCAAAAGTGTAGACAGATCGTCTTCCGTGAATACATTTTTATCAATCTTGAAACCCGGCATGATCTCAAAGCCTCCGCCAACGCCAGAAGTTGCACGGATCGGAATGCCGGCCATACAGATGGAATCCATATCACGATATATGGTCCGTTTTGACACTTCAAATGTATTTGCCAATTCTTCAGCACTTACTTTTTTCTTTTCCAGTAATATCATAATGATACTGACCAGCCGATCAACCTTCATAGAAGCCACTTCCTTTTATTTTTAATTATAGCCTAAATTGTTGACAGACATATGTCAACAATAGAATGTTATGATAGAAAAAAACATGGAGGAAGAAAGATTATGAGCGAAAAAGCATTCGTTATTATTGATATTCAGAATGATATCACAAAAAATTATAAGGAGATCATTGCTAATATTAATACTGCTATTGATTGGGCGGTGGCAAACGACATGCACGTTGTGTATATCAGACATAACAATCTGTCTGCCGGGACAAGAACATTTAAGCCCGGCACCAAAGGAGCCGAGCTTGTTCCTGAAATGAAGATTGTATCTGACAATATTTTTGACAAATCAAAAGGCAACGCATTAACAAGCGATGAATTTGCTGCATTTATCGATGAACATCAGATTCAAGAATTTTACATTTCGGGCGCAGATGCAACAGCTTGTGTGAAGTCTACCTGCTACAATATGAGGAAGGCCGGTTACACTGTTTGTGTTATTTCTGACTGCATCACCAGTTATGATAAGAAAAAAATTGATGAGATGCTTGTTTACTATGAAAGCAAGGGATGCAATATCAAACAGTTGAACGAAGTGATTCACTAATCAGGGACGCTTCTTTTGCCACGGTCATAGCCCATTGCCACGGAATTCATCTGCTTCCGCCTGCAACTGTTCCAAAAATCGGCTGACGTGGTAGCCATCCGTCGCGGCGTGGTGACAGGTGATGGATAAGGGCATCATCAGTCTGTCGTTTTCCATCATGAATTTACCAGCCTCAACAGACGGAAAGAAATAGGGTTTGTTTTCATAACTGTGCACGGAAAAATGCTGAAACGAAATCCATGGAACGCAGGATACCGTATACGCATTCGGCGGCGGTATTAAATCAGATTGTGCTAACACGCCGTAATTTTCTCCGTATTGCTCCTGATTACGGATATAAGCATCGTAAAATGTCCGGAAATCATCATCGTACTCCGTCCACATTAAAGAAAAGGTTTTGTCATCCTCATGAAAAGAGGCATAAAGCGACGGTGTGAAATTTTTTCTGTAAATTCAGATCTTCTATGATAATTGATGCGGCT
>JBJEML010000086.1:0-1732 GCA_051879675.1 Lachnospiraceae bacterium
TATAAAAAGCTGCCCGGTATGCTGCGCTACGTGTTTGTACTGGTGAAGGAGATCCTGGCGGCAAACTTGAATGTATGTCGTCTGATCTTGTCCGAGGAAGAGGAGATCGATCCGGCGTTGGCACAGTTTCAGACAGATATGGAGACACCGGCAGGGCGGGCGTTTTATGCGAACGCGATCACACTCACACCGGGAACGATCACTGTTACGCTGGAGGATGATACCTATGTGGTGCATTGTCTGGATGAGAGCATGGCAGCAGGGCTCACAGATGCAAAGCTGGAGCGGATGCTGCACGAGCTGGAGGGATAAGATATGGGAAATGGGATTCCTGCGTTAGCGCAGGCATATGAGGTATTGTTTATAGCCGCACTGGTCATTTTGGCAGTGTTTCTGATGCTCAGTCTCGTGCGCGCCATCATCGGTCCGCGGGTGGCAGACCGTATTGTGGCGATCAATATGATGGGTACGCAGACGTTAGCGATCATTGCGATCCTGGCGGTCATGAAGCAGGAGGGATATCTGGTGGATATCTGTTTGATCTATGCGATGACGAGTTTTCTTGCAGTGATCGTGCTTTCAAAGGTATATATGGGCGTGTACCGGCAGCGTAAGGAAGGAAAAGAGAGCGAGGAGGAGACGGAAGATGGCGGTTATTGAGTGGATCCGGTTTCTGGCAGGAGCACTGCTGCTAGTATTGGGGCTTTTGATCTTTCTGATACAGATGATCGGTGTGTTCCGGTTTAAATATGTATTGAATCGCATGCATGCGGCAGCAATGGGTGATACGCTCGGCATCGGATGTTGTCTGTTAGGATTGATCGTGATGAGTGGTATCAGTTTTACATCGTTGAAGCTGCTGCTTGTTATTATTTTTTTGTGGTTTTCTTCTCCGGTGTCTTCCCACCTGATCGCGAGACTGGAGGTCGCAACGGACGAGGAACGGGAAAAGCATTATAAGCAGCTTGAAGCTGATGAAAACGGTGAGATGAAAGTCAGTGTGCCGCGGGACAAGGAGGAATAGCGATGGAATTGTTTTTTGATCTTTTACTTGTTTTTCTGCTGGTCTGTGCAGTGGCAGTCAGTCTGTCAAAAAATCTGCTGAATTCCATTATTGTATACATGTCCTTCTCGTTGATCATGTCGGTGATCTGGATCCTTTTGGAGTCGCCGGATCTGGCGATCACCGAGGCGGCAGTGGGTGCAGGTGTGACATCGATCTTATTTATCATTACCTTAAAAAAGATCCATGCGATCGTAAAGGATAAGGAAAAAGAGGAGGAACACAATGAGTAAGCGAGTGCCGCAGGAAGCCTATGAAAAAACGCGTTCCTATAAATTTAAGCAATGGCTCGCAGGCACAAAGGATCCGTTTCTGGGCACGGTGGAGATGAAGCCGCAACAGGAGGTCCATGAGTCTGAAAAGCTCGTCCATGAGCATGAGCTGCAGCATCTGAATATCGTTGAAAAGGCATATGATCTGGAGCACAATGCGCAGGTTCGCCTGTTTCAGAAATTTTACAATGTGTTTTCTGTGATCTTTTGTCTGTGTCTTGTATTTATTTTGCTGGTGGGAGTTTCTTATCTGCCAAAGTACGGACATGAGGAAAACCCGGTCAACAATGAGGTGTCCGCGCGCTATATCGAGCAGGGTCTGCAGGAGACCGGAGCAGTCAATATCGTGACGGGAATGATCCTGGATTACCGTGCATTTGATACACTCGGCGAGTCG
>JBJEML010000087.1:0-8613 GCA_051879675.1 Lachnospiraceae bacterium
TGTTCCATTTTTCTGGCTATATAAAGGCCAGTGAGGCAGGTGACCAGAATGAGCATCAAACAACTTGCCATGATGATTTGCTTCTGACCTGCCGATCCACTTGTTTTTCTCTCCTTCATCCCTTACCACCATCTCGTAACTGTTCCGCTCGCTTGTGCACCGGACAGTTACTGTCTTTCTATATTATTTTGATAGTGATATTGTTTCCGGAATTCGAAAAGTTATACAGTTGTTTTGACATTAAATGTTTTCCAGCACGGTATCGGGGAAAAAATATTTTAAAATATCTTCGTGTTTTGCACCTTCTTCTGCCTGTTTACCGGCCGCATACTGGCTCATTCCGATGCCATGCCCTTTTCCTTTGACGACTACACGCATCCTGCCCTCCACTTCTTTCAAATAAAAACACGGCGAGGGTAATTCCAGCAGACTGCGTACCTCATCGCCCGTAAAAATCTCTTCCCCAACCTTGACCGTCTTTACATAGCCCGCCTCATCCGCATCTGTTGTCAGATCTTTGAGATCCGCATCGGCGGTTAACCCAAGCGCCTCCGCAAATTCTTTTTTAGAAAAAAAACGAACCGTAAGATAGTCAGGTGAGGTGATGTCCATGCCACAGACAACAGAAGTAAGATATGGGGTTTTCTGTCCATTCAGATGATCCGCCGCGCGCGTTGATCCGGCGCTGACTTTGTGAAACGCAGTAAAAATCGGTGTTCCTTCATAGGTCAGTACTTCTCCGGCAGTATCTGTCACGGCAGCCTTCGCAATTTCATAATTTTTCTGTAAATTCCGACTACCCCACAGCGACGCCATCTCCTCCATGGATAGAGACTGCTCCGGCGTTTCGCCTGCAGTCTGTCTGCGCATATATTCCGTGCGGACAAGTACCGCTTGTGCACGGATTGTCTCTACAGGCGCATCCATAGAGATCTGACCGGCAAGAATACCGATCAGCATCTCTGTCTGTTCTTCATTTTCCAAATTTTCCTGAGACTTGTCCTCTCCTATTTCAAATAAACGGTTTCCTTGCAGTGCATATGTAATAATATATGGAAGTATGATTAAAATAATCAGAATCGCAAGAATTGTCTTTATTTTTTCAGACATACCTGTACCTCTCTTCCAACCGGTTTGTACAAGTATATGACCAATGATCCAAAAAAAGACATATCCGATGAATCATCCGCCGAATATGTCCTTTCCTTATTTATCAGCAATATATAGTTGATTCGCCAGCTGCGCAAATTGTGAAAGTGTAAGCGCTTCGCCGCGAATCGTTAAGGGCTGGCCGATCGCCTCGATCGCAGCCTCGATCTGCTCTTTTGTAAAAGAGAGATCTGACGCATTTTTCAACCCATTTACCAGTGTTTTCCGGCGCTGGTTAAAAGACGCGCGGATCAGACGAAACATCAGCTTCTCATCGGTTACCTCCACCGGAGGATTTTCATGCCTGGTCAGACGGATGACCGCGCTGCCCACATTCGGACGCGGCATGAAACAATTCGGCGGCACATTTGCCACAATCTCCGGTTTGGCATAGTACTGTACTGCCAGAGAGAGTGCGCCGTAATCCTTACTGCCGGGCCCGCACTGCATCCGGTCTGCAACCTCCTTCTGCACCATGACCGTAATGCTCTCGATCGGTACATGGCTCTCAAACAGGCCCATAATGATCGGTGTTGTGATATAATATGGCAGATTTGCAACGACCTTGATCGGCTTACCGCCGTTTTTCTCCTCAGCAAGCGCGGCGATATCTACCTTTAAAATATCCTCGTTGATGATCTCCACGTTGTCATACTCACTCAGCGTGTCATGCAAGATCGGAATCAGATTTTTGTCAATCTCCACAGCCGCCACTGCACCTGCTGCCTCGCACAGATACTGTGTCATCGTGCCGATACCGGGACCGATCTCCACCACAAAATCGTCCTTTGTCACACCTGCCTCGGAGATAATGCGCTCCAGGACATGTGTATCAATCAGGAAATTCTGCCCAAATTTCTTCTGAAAATGAAAGTTGTATTTTTGCAGCACAGCGATCGTGTGCTGGGGTTCGCCTAAATATGCCATGTTTCCTCCATGATAATTTCTTATACAGAGTCTGTGTCTCTGCGTGACATACCTGCCAATCGGTTGTGTTTACGGGTAAATCACGCGGGGAGGCACAGAGTAAAGGCAAAACCGGCCTTTCTCTGCTGCCTTGTATTTGACAGCGGATAGCTATTTCCACGTGACCCCGTCACACAAACGATTGACAGATATTGTCACACAGCATACAGACTCTTCTACGAATCGCGATTATTCTTTATAGTTGAAACAGACGAAGCGCGTTATCCCAGGTAATATCTTCAACTTCCTCCGGCGTCATTCCCTTGATCTCCGCGATCTTCTCTATAACGTAGATAAGCTCCCTTGAATCATTACGATGCCCTCTGTGCGGCTCCGGAGCGAGATAGGGACTGTCTGTTTCGAGTAGAATTCGCTCTATTGGTGTCTCTGCTACGGTCTGCACAAGCTTTTTCGCATTTTTGAACGTGACGACTCCGCCCACACCGATATAATATCCCATCTTTACATATTCTCTTGCCAGCTCCGGCGAATAGGAATAGCAGTGAATGACACCCGGTATATTTTCTGCATGCATGTCCTTCATCAGCGTCAGTGTGTCTTCCGCTGCGTCTCTGGAATGAATGATCACCGGAAGATCCTCTTCTCTTGCCAGCTCCATCTGTCTTACGAACCAGTCGCGCTGATTTTTTTGCACCGACGCATCCTTCTCCCAGTAATAATCCAGACCGATCTCACCGATCGCTACCGTCTTTTCCCATGTGGCCAATTTCCGCATATTTTCTATGACAGCCTCGTTCATACCTTCCAACTCACTGGGATGTACACCAACTGCCGCATAGACATGATCGTATGTGTGCGCCAGCTCTATACATTCTCCAATGGAAGGGATCGTGGATGCCACATTGATCACTTTTCCGATACCAAGAGAAGGGAGCTGTGCCAGCAGCTCCCTCCGATCCTCAGCAAAACGCTCATCATCATAATGAGCATGTGTTTCGAATATCATAGCTCAATCCCCTAACAGATTTCTGCTCCGGCAGGCATTTTCTTTTCGGGAACCATCAGTGACAATTCTCCGTTTTCGTCCTCTGCGCACAGAAGCATTCCTTCAGATAACACACCGGCGAGCTTTGCAGGCTTTAAGTTCACGAGAACCATCACTTTCTTGCCAACCATTTCTTCAGGTGTATAGTGCTTCTGGATGCCGGATACGATCTGCTTTACCTGACTGCCGATGCGAACCTGTGAGCAGAGCAGTTTTTTAGATTTCTCCACCGCCTTGCACTCGATGATCTCACCAACCTGAAACTGCATTTTCCCGAATTCCTCAAAGGTGATCTCTGCCTTCGGCTCAATATCGATCACAGGCTCTGCCGGTGCTGCAGGTGCTTCCTCTACCGGCGGATGCAGTTCATTCACGCGCGCCATCACCTCATTGATATCCAGTCTTGCGAACAGGATCTCGGGTTTATCGGTAACCTTTGTTCCGCTCACATAGGAACCAAACTGATCCAGCTCATCAAAAGGAATCTCCTTCGCATTGATCTGTTTAAGGATCTTCTCAGAAGTCTCCGGCATGAAGCTCTTCAATAATGTAGCGCCAATATTGATGCTGTTTACCAGATTATATAACACTTCTGACAGACGAGGCATGGTTGCTTCATCCTTTGCCAGGATCCAAGGTGTTGTCTCATCAATGTATTTATTGCAGCGTTTAAACAGATTGAAGATCTCTGTAATTGCATCTGCCACGCGAAGCTCAGCCATCTTGGCAACAACCTTATCTTTTGCCTCGATTGCCACTTTCGCGAGATCATCGTCCACAGGCTCGATCACTCCGGTTCGTCTCACAACGCCATCAAAATACTTATTACTCATGGAAATGGTACGATTGACCAGATTTCCCATGGTATTTGCCAGATCGGAATTGATACGCTCTACTAAGAGATCCCACGAGATCACGCCATCATTTTCAAAGGGCATCTCATGCAACACAAAATAACGCACCGCGTCCACACCAAAGAAATCTACCAATTCATCTGCATAAAGCACATTTCCCTTGGATTTGCTCATCTTTCCATCACCCTGTAAGAGCCACGGGTGTCCAAACACCTGCTTCGGTAACGGCAGATCCAGTGCCATGAGGAAAATCGGCCAGTAGATCGTATGGAAACGGATGATATCCTTACCGATCAGATGCAGATCCGCAGGCCAGTTTTTGTTAAACTGCTCGGTAGAATTGCCGTCACAATCATAACCGATACCGGTGATATAGTTTGTCAGCGCGTCCAGCCATACATAGACCACATGCTTGTCATCAAAATCTACCGGAATACCCCAGTCAAAGGAGGTACGGGATACACACAGATCCTGCAATCCGGGCAATAAGAAGTTATTCATCATCTCGTTTTTGCGAGAAACAGGCTGAATAAACTCCGGATGCGTATTGATATGCTCGATCAGGCGGTCCGCATACTTGCTCATCTTAAAGAAATATGCCTCCTCCTTTGCAGGCTTTACCTCACGTCCACAATCCGGACACTTTCCATCTACTAATTGGGATTCTGTCCAGAAAGACTCACACGGTGTACAGTAAAGTCCCTCATAGGAGCTCTTGTAAATATCACCCTTGTCATACAATTTCTTAAAGATCTTCTGAACCTGCTTCTCATGATAATCATCCGTCGTACGGATAAATTTATCATAAGAGGTGTTCATCAGATCCCAGATATCTCTGATCGTTCCTGCTACATTGTCTACATATTCCTTGGGAGTTACTCCGGCATCTGCTGCCTTCAGCTCGATTTTCTGACCGTGCTCATCCGTTCCGGTCTGGAAGAAAACATCGTAGCCTTCCTGTCTTTTAAAACGCGCGATACTGTCTGCCAGCACGATCTCATACGTATTTCCGATATGAGGCTTGCCGGACGCATAAGCGATCGCGGTCGTGATATAATATTTTCCCTTATCTGCCATCTTTCTAGTCCTCAAATACTTCCTCTGTAGTTTCTTTATTGATCGTCGCTTCCGAAACAGTCTCCTCTGCAGGTGCCTCTTTTACAACAGCATCTACGATGATCTCATCATCCGCAAGCTTTGCACCGCAGCCCTTGCAAAATGTGTCTTTGCTATCTATTTCCTTGCCGCATTTCGGACAAATCTTGGTGCCCTTTAACTCCATCAGGTCTTTTTTCATATCCTCGATCACAACAAGCATCTCTTTGATCTGCGCAATCTGCGCATATTCCGCCGGATCATCATCCTTATGTGACTCAAAATAAAGCTTTCCGATCTGTGCATACATCTTCTGTACCTGATCTTCCTTTGTATGGATATCCATGGTTAATTTTGCCACACCGGAAAGATCTTTTGCCTTTTGGCCAACATCTTTGCTTGCGTTTGTCAATGTCTCACTTAACTTATCAAAAAAAGCCATTTTCCACATCTCCTTTTCTATGATCATACACTTGCGAAAACAACCGCAAAATGCCTACTATTTATAGATTATACCCACTTATCACCGCATTTGCAACTTTTATCCACAAAACGGCAAAAAAACACACGTTTATTTTATGAAAACAACTGATATTTCAGCCATTCTCCTTGACAAATCTGATTTTGCTTTTTATAATAAGCACGTAAAAAGCAATGACGAGAACAAGTAGTAAGGAGTAAACACCTACAGAGAGCCGCCGGTTGGTGAGAGGCGCAGGCAGTACTTTTTATGAATACATCTCCAAGCTGCGCACCGAAATGAATGCCAAAGATAAAACAGAGTAGGCTGCGACGGGTCCCACCCGTTATTGTGGACAGATGTTGATGGACATCTGACAGAGGCTGGTCATGTGAATGAGCAGTAAAAAAAGGTGGTAACGCGACGAATGATCGCCCTTTTTCGTATGAGATACGAAAAAGGGTTTTTTTATCCCATAAAATCCATCAAAAAATATAAAGAAAGGAAGTATCTGTGAAAACACGTAACAGATGCAAGGAAAAAACTATGACAATTTATGATGAACTGGTTGCCCGCGGTCTGATCGCGCAGGTAACCGACGAAGCAGAAATCCGTGATCTTATCAATAACGGAAAAGCGACCTTCTACATTGGCTTTGATCCTACTGCCGACAGTCTTCATGTCGGACATTTCATGGCTCTTTGCCTCATGAAACGCCTGCAGATGGCCGGAAATAAACCCATTGCCCTGATCGGCGGCGGAACAGCCATGATCGGCGATCCTTCCGGACGAACCGATATGCGCCAGATGATGACGACAGAGACCATCGCACACAATGTAGAATGTTTCAAAAAGCAGATGAGCCGTTTTATTGACTTCTCAGATGGCAAAGCATTATTGGTAAACAATGCTGACTGGTTGATGGACTTAAATTACATTGATGTCCTGCGCGAGGTAGGTGCTCACTTCAGTGTCAACCGTATGCTTTCCCATGAGTGCTACAAACAGCGAATGGAAAGAGGTCTTACCTTCTTAGAGTTCAACTACATGATCATGCAGAGCTATGATTTCTTTGAATTATTCCAGAAATACGGCTGTAATATGCAGTTTGGTGGTGATGATCAGTGGGCAAACATGCTGGGCGGTACAGAGCTCATTCGCCGCAAGCTGGGCAAAGATGCTTACGCCATGACCATTAACCTGTTACTGAACTCCGAAGGTAAGAAAATGGGTAAAACGCAGTCCGGTGCTGTATGGCTGGATCCGAACAAAACTTCTCCCTTTGATTTCTATCAGTACTGGAGAAATGTTGCGGATTCAGACGTACTCAAGTGCATCCGCATGCTGACCTTCCTGCCTTTAGAGCAGATTGATGAGATGGATCACTGGGAGGGCGCACAGCTGAATCAGGCGAAAGAAATCCTTGCATACGAGCTGACAAAACTGGTTCACGGCGAAGAAGAAGCTAATAAAGCTCAGGAAGGTGCCCGCGCTCTGTTCTCCGGTGCAGGCGATACCGCAAATATGCCGACCGTCAATGTTACCGCTGCGGATTTCGCGGAGCGTGACATGGATATCATGGCTGTACTTGTAAAGGCAGGCCTGTGCGACAGCCGTTCTGATGCACGCCGTGCAGTTCAGCAGGGTGGTGTCACCGTGGATGGCGAGAAAGTGACTGACATTGCTGCTTCCTACAAGCTGGACGACTTTTCCGGAGATGGAAAGGTAGTGAAGCGTGGCAAAAAGAAATTCGCAAAAGTAATTGCTGAGTAATTTATAGATTTTTGATTCAAATAAAAAGTGCATGCCAGATACTGACATGCACTTTTCCTAAGGCGACTAACGGATTTGAACCGATGATCAGGGAGTTGCAGTCCCACGCCTTACCACTTGGCTAAGTCGCCTTGTTATAATACTTATTCATATTATCAAAATTCATTCCATCCGTCAACCCTAAAACAGGAGATTTACAAATCCCATCAGCATGCCGAGCAGTCCCCCCAGCCATACAAGCGCATGCAACTCCTTCTTAGAAATAGACAAAATAATCTTTTCCAGCTGTGCCACATCATAACCATTGATACGCTCTTCCACAATACGCTGCAGATCCAAATCCTTCAACAGTGCCGCGGATTTCTTCTCTATAAAATACACGTATTTTTCCCACAAAAAATCAACTGCTTCTTTTTCATGTTCTTCTGCAAGCGCTGCCAGATCACAAATTTTATAATCACAGATCTCCGCATATTTTTGATCAATATATCCACCGATCATCTGCGGTCCACGCTCGCGCAATATTTCTCTTGCGTTAGCAATGATCTGCGGTTTTGCCGATGTTAGCGGGTTTTTAGCAATTCTTGCCACTAGCGGATTCATTTCTCGCTGCACCGATAATAGTGCGTTCTCAATCAACTCGTCCACCAGATTACTCTCCACAATAGCATTCGTTACATAAGAACTAACGGAATTTCGAAGCCCTGTTTCCGCAACATTCAGCGAATCTGATAATCCCTTCTGATCAAGAAATACCTCTAAAGAAATTGTCACCTGTTTCATACGCATTATCAAATCATGAACATGAACAGACACCTTCTCCTTAATTGCCGGATCACAGATTGCCCTTTGAATAGTCGCATCATCCAAAAGATATTTTGAGATCACTTCACCGATTGCACCGGCAATGCGCTCCTTCTCTTTCGGAATCAAACCCGGTGTAAAGGGCACATGAAATCTTCCAATATAAATGGCACGATGCGGACGAAACAACATCCTGATCGCCAATGAATTTGTAATAAGTCCGATCAGCCCTCCGATCACAGGAGCTGTAATCCATGCTAACTGCATACGTTTCCTCTATTTCCAAATGAACTTCATGTATTTTTAAAAAAGAGAATGAATTCCAATTAGAAACTCATTCTCTTTCAGAGGCGACTAACGGATTTGAACCGATGATCAGGGAGTTGCAGTCCCACGCCTTACCACTTGGCTAAGTCGCCATATTCAATTGGGTATCAAACCAATAATGACCCCAACGGGAATCGAACCCGTGTTACCGCCGTGAAAGGGCGATGTCTTAACCGCTT
>JBJEML010000088.1:0-8593 GCA_051879675.1 Lachnospiraceae bacterium
GCCATGAGCTGTGCGCTCATACCAGCGGAACGAACCATCTGGCCGCCCTTGCCGGCATATAACTCAATGTTGTGTACCTGAGTACCAACCGGGATGTTCTCTAACGGTAAACAGTTACCAACTCTTACCTCTGCCTGTGCACCGTTCATAACGATCATGCCATCAGTCAGCCCCTCGGGAGCGAGGATGTATGCCTTCTGACCATCTTCATAGCAGATCAATGCAATATTCGCAGTTCTGTTCGGATCGTACTCGATACCGATCACCTTTGCAGGGATTCCGTCTTTGTTTCTCTTAAAATCTACGATTCTGTATTTCTTTTTGCTTCCGCCACCCTGATGTCTCACAGTGATCTTACCCTGATTGTTACGTCCTGAGTGCTTCGGAATAGATACGAGCAGGGACTTCTCAGGTGTCTTCTTTGTGATCTCAGAGAAATCAGATCCAGTCATATTTCTTCTGGAAGGTGTATAGGGATTATATGTCTTAATTCCCATTGTCGTTCTCCTTTCAAACTCTCGTTACGTTTTTCTTATCGCGTCTTTACTGACGCATAGTGTGTGAATCTTATAATCCACTGAAGATCTCGATGTCAGCGCTGTCCTCAGTTAACTGAACGATCGCTTTCTTCTTCTTTGCAGTCTTTCCAACGGTCATGCCGCGTCTCTTGTTCTTGCCGTCAAGGTTCATGGTGTTTACCTTCTCAACCTTTGTGCCTTCGAACATCTTCTCAACTGCCTCTTTGATCATGGTCTTGTTTGCTTCCGGATGAACATAGAAAGTGTACTTCTTTTCAGCCATCGCATTCATACTCTTCTCGGTAACTACCGGAGAGAGGATTACGTCATAATACTGTACGTTTGCCATTATGCATACACCTCCTCGATGGTTGCTACAGCAGCCTTGGTCACTACTACGGTGCTGTACTTTAAGATGTCAAATACGTTGATGGTGTTGGTCTGTGCAACCTTTACAGTCGGGATGTTCTTTGCGCTCATCACGATGTTCTGGTCGTTGTCGTTGATGACAACCAGTGCCTTATCAACGTTTAAGTTTTTCATGACCTCTGCGAACTTCTTGGTCTTGATCTCATCCAGCTTTAACTCATCAACAACGATCAGCTTGTTCTCCTGAACTCTGGATGTCAAAGCAGACTTTAATGCTGCTCTCTTCTCTTTCTTATTGATCTTGAAAGAGTAATCGCGGGGAACGGGTGCGAATACAACTCCGCCGCCGGTCCACTGAGGAGCTCTGGTAGATCCCTGTCTTGCATGACCGGTACCCTTCTGTCTCCAAGGTTTTCTTCCACCGCCACGAACTTCAGAACGTGTCTTAGCCTTCTGTGTTCCCTGACGATTGTTTGCAAGCTGCTGAAGAACTGCCATGTGTACGAGATGCTCGTTCACTTCTACGCCGAATACTGCGTCGTTTAAGTCCAGCTTTCCAACTTCCTTGCCTTCCATATTATAAACAGCTACGTTAGCCATTGCCTAGTTCCTCCTTTCCCAAATAAGCACTATTTACCAGCTTTTACTGACTCTTTGATTGTTACTAAGCATTTCTTAGGTCCGGGAACTGAGCCCTTAACTAAAAGCAGATTGTTCTCTGCATCTACCTTTACGATCTCAAGGTTCTGTACAGTCACCTGTACGCTTCCCATGTGACCGGGCATTCCTTTTCCCTTAAATACACGGCTGGGAGATGAGCAGGCACCGTTTGATCCCTGATGACGATGGAACTTAGAACCATGAGCCATGGGTCCTCTGTGCTGGCCTAATCTCTTGATAGCGCCCTGGAAACCTTTTCCTTTTGAAATTGCAGTAGCGTCAACCTTGTCGCCCTCTGCAAAGATGTCAGCCTTGATCTCGTCTGCCAGATTGTAG
The DNA here is from genome assembly GCA_051879675.1 of Lachnospiraceae bacterium. Classification (GTDB taxonomy): domain Bacteria; phylum Bacillota; class Clostridia; order Lachnospirales; family Lachnospiraceae; genus W0P33-017. The sequence goes on from JBJEML010000088.1 coordinate 1,884, forward strand.
TCTGCAGCGTTATCAAACTTGAACTCTCTTACAAATCTCTTGCCTGAAACACCTGCTTTGTCAAAGTGTCCTTTCTCAGGCTTGTTCACGCCATGGCGGCGGCGGATCTCTTTCTTGCCGTTGGCATCCTTGTTGACTACCTTTTCCTTCTTGTCAACGAAACCAACCTGTACAGCGCTGTATCCGTCGTTCTCTACGGTTTTCACCTGAGTAACAACGCAAGGACCAGCCTGTAATACTGTCACGGGAGTTAAAACTCCGTCAGCATTGAAGATCTGGGTCATTCCGACCTTTGTTGCTAAGATTGCTTTATTCATGTTATACCTCCTGTTGCGGCTTTGCCGCGTTTCTACAGCGGAACGCTTTCGCGTTCATCCTAGAAGTCAGGGTAGACTTCCTACTTCGCAACTGTTCAGTGCCTTCACAGTTCCGATGCAAAAATCCATGAAAATTGCTCCGCAATGGGATTTTTGCACACCTGAATCATGTTCTCACGACCTCAGCAGTAAATGCTTCGGTCTGTCCTGAACAGGTACTTACTTCATTTTAATATCGATGTTCACACCTGCAGGCATCTCTAATCTTGATAATGCATCTACAGTCTTCTGTGTGGGGGCAATGATATCGATGAGTCTCTTGTGGGTTCTCTGCTCGAACTGCTCACGTGAATCTTTGTACTTGTGTACTGCACGTAAGATGGTAACTACTTCCTTTTTAGTAGGAAGAGGTACGGGTCCGCTCACCTGCGCTCCGTTCTTCTTTACGGTCTCGATGATTTTCTTTGCGGATGCATCTACCAGCTCGTGATCATACGCCTTTAAGATGATTCTCATTGTTTGACTTGCCATAAAAAAAGTCGCCTCCTTTTCGCACTTTTTAATTCAGTACGACAAGCGGTGACTGTACACTTCTCCGTGTGTGTCATATGCTTTAAGGAGAGACCCACGTCAGTGGGAGGCTTCCTTAACGCTACCTTGCACACGTTGTTTCTACTCTTTGTAGACATTTTGCTTGGTACAGTGACTTGTCGCCAGTTTCCTAACTTGACATTCGCTCCACGGAAAACCTGCCACAAAGGGCAGCAACCTCACGCTTCATAGCTATCATGCCACAGCAAGTAAGAGTATACATGGATTTTTCAGGATATGCAAGAGAAATGTGTGTTTTGGATTGTATTTTTTCGAGTACAATTCTGCAATCGACAGAGTCGAAGATATTTTATAGTCTATTGTAATCTCAAAAATACCAATTTCAATTTGACGCATTTATAACTTCTTTATATAATATAGAAGAAACAAGTTACAGTCAAGAAAGGAAGCACACATATGTGGATTGCAGATAGATGGAAGGACTACGAGGTACTGGATACGAGTGACGGAGAGAAGCTGGAGCGCTGGGGTTCTTATATTTTGCGGCGTCCGGATCCGCAGGTCATCTGGAACACCCCACAGGACAAGCGCTGGAAGCAGCTAAACGGACATTACCACCGCAGCGCCAAGGGCGGCGGAAACTGGGAGTTTTTTGATCTTCCGGAGCAGTGGACGATCGAATATCCGCTGGAAGGACATGCCATGACCTTCAATCTAAAACCTTTCAGTTTCAAGCACACCGGACTCTTTCCGGAACAGGCGGTCAACTGGGACTGGTTTTCCGCAAAGATCCGCCATGCAGGCAGACCGGTCAGAGTCTTGAATCTGTTCGCCTACACCGGAGGTGCTACGATCGCAGCCGCTGCTGCCGGGGCTTCTGTTACGCACGTAGATGCTTCCAAAGGTATGGTAACCTGGGCGAAGGAAAACGCGGTCAGTTCCGGACTTGGCGACGCGCCGATCCGCTGGATCGTTGATGACTGCGTCAAGTTCGTAGAGCGCGAGATCCGTCGCGGCAAGACCTATGATGCCATCATCATGGATCCGCCTTCCTACGGCAGAGGCCCCAAAGGAGAGATCTGGAAAATAGAAGAAAAGGTTCATCCTCTCATCCAACTGTGCACACAGCTGTTGAGCGATGAACCGCTGTTCTTTCTTATTAATAGTTATACAACCGGGCTGCAGCCCGCCGTGCTGGCATACATGCTGTCTCTGGAGCTAAACAAACAGGGTGGTCATGTTGATGCCGGCGAGATTGGATTACCCGTCACCGGAAATGGATTGATCCTTCCGTGTGGCGCAAGCGGAAGATGGGAGCGATAACTCGCTCCCATCTTTTCTACGTTGATTTTATCTTTTTTCTTCTGCCATTTCTATTTCTCGAAACTAGTTAGCAGCATCAAGCGGATGCTCCTTTATGTAACTCTCCATGATCGTCGCAGCCAGCATCACCAGCTGTCCACAAGGTCTCTTTTTATAGTATTCTGCGGTGCGCAGCTCCGGAGTGGGCTGATCTGCTCCAAGCGTATTAATACCCAGCAGCTCTCGACAGATAATAGATCCGTTCACCGCTCGATACTCATCGGCAAGCTCCTGTATCCGCGCATAATGCGCTGCCTTTTCCTGTTGTCCCGCAGCCCCCGGTTCCTCGTAACCATACAGCGCCCCGGCAACAAAAAACATGCCACTCACTGCTCCGCATACTTCACGCATCCGACCCATTCCGCCACCAAAAGATGACGTCACACGCGCCAACAGCTTCTCGTCCATCCCGATCAGATCTGCAAACGCCAGTGCCACCGCCTGTGAACAGTTATATCCCTCTTTAAACAGAGCAAGCGCGCGCTGCCCTCTGGGACTTTCCTCTGATTTTTCCAGCCAGTAACCTGCCTTTTTCTCATCTATTTCAACCATCACACTTCCTCCAGCAAGGTGTATGCCCGATCTCTTGCAAGGAGATCCAAAAACGTTTCAGCATTTACGGGCTTTGAAAAATAATAACCCTGGAAATAATCACAACCCATATGTTCCAGCATCGTTGCCTGCGACTGTGTCTCCACGCCCTCACAGATCAGCTCCATATGCATGGACTTGACCATCGCGATCAAATGCTCCAACGCACACATTGCTTTCTCGCTGTCTGTTGCAGACCAGAGCATGGATTTATCCAGTTTGATCGTATGGAACGGATACTCTACGATGCTTGCGGTATTCGAAAATCCCGTGCCGTAATCATCCAGTGAAAAGTTTACACCCTTTTCCATGAGCCGCGTCATGTTGTTGCGCAGATTCTCGGAAGAAAGCACTGCCGCCGTCTCCGTGATCTCCAGATTAATACAGTGGTACGGCAACCGGAATTCATCCATGATAGCGATCAGCTGCTCGTGCAGATTTTCCTGCATGCACTGTACAACCGACAGATTGACATCTATATACTCGATTCCACGCTCCCACAGACGTTTTTCCATAATAAACCGGCACACCTCACGGAATACAAAGGTTCCCATCTCAACGATCAGGCCATGCCGCTCGGCGATCGGAACAAACTCCTCCGGGCTGATATAGCCCATCCGGTCATCCCGAAGACGAATGAGCGCCTCCGCAGAACAGTAGCGTTTCTTCTGCACGCTGTAAATCGGCTGGTAATACACTTCGAAACGTTGAAAACGCAGCGCCTCACGTAAAATATGCAGAATTTCTCCTTCGCGCCGTCCCTTTTCCAGCAGCTTCTCTCCGGCGATCACCTTCATTTCTGCGCCGGATTCCTCTGCCTCCTGCAAAGCACATTCCAGCATGCGTATGATGTCTTCTGCAGCAGCAATCCCCTGATGCTCTTTATTTGGAAGCAGGGTCAGCGCAAGATCCAGACTAAAATCTGTACCCTCAAAGGTAAACGGTCGTAAGAAACGCCTTTGCAACACTTCCCGAAAAATATCCCAATGCGCATCGCTTCCCTCCGCCAGGATCATGAAGCGATTCTGTTCAACGTAAAAGACCTTGCGGCGTCTGCCTGAAATACTCTCTAAAAAGTCCGCGATCATTTTCATCAGACCGTTAATATTGGTCAATCCGATCACACTCCGCAGATAGCCAATACCACCGATCTGCACACCCATGATCTCAAAATCTTTTCCGGACCTCAGATAACTGTTGATCATCTCCGAAAATGCCAGCCGGTTAAATGACCCTATCTGGGCATCCGTAAAATCCTCCGGATTTTCCAGAGACAGATAGATCAAAAGCAGTGCAAGCGACATTGCAAACTGAACGATCAGAAGTCCAGAAATCAAAATCTGGCATGCGATACTGATGATCGTTCCGACCGAATAAAAAATGACAACAACCCGTTGCGAATGTGTCAGGCGGTCCCGATATGCAATCGTCCGTAGCAGGGCGGCGATCATATAGAAAAAAGCGATAACATACAAAAACGCCAGCAACGGACCATGCTTATAAACCAGACCATTCTCGAAGTAAAAAACACCATGTGTAAACACTGTGGTGAGAATCAAAAACGCCGCAATCGCAAACGGAACAATTGCTCCGGCATACTCCCATTTACTCCACTTTCGCGACGGTCTGATCGCCTCCCGAACATAGACATAATACAGCATCGGCACACTGTTAAACCCGAGCAGATATGCCATATTCAACAAATAATTGAATGCAAGCGGCACACTCTGAGGGTGCTCGATCGTATAAACCGTAGCCAGATCAAGTGCATTTGAACATGCCGCTATCATCAGCATCACGACAAACACCTTGCGCACACCCAGACTGATTCTCCTATTCGAGTAATACTGCACGATAACCACTAAAGTGATCAGCAATGCCGCCACATCATAATGTATAATGTAATTCATCCTATTCCCCTCACAATGTTAGCCATATCTTCTCTTCCGTCCACAGCTACCCCAAATATTTTTGTGCTGCCTCCAGAATCTTGAACGGTGACGGCGGCTTTAGCAAGTAGCCTGCCGGCTTCAACCCGATCAATTCCTTTACATGACCCGGATCAGACATCGCCGTCAAGAATATAATGGGCACATCTTCCATTCCCGGATGCTGCTTGATAAATTCATAAGTATCTTTTCCATTAAAATCCGGCATCGCATAATCCAAAAAAATCAGATCCGGAGGATTCACTTCTATAATATCCATCGCCTTCGGTCCGGATGTCGCACAATATACCTTATATTTACTACCCAGCATATGACTGAGACTTCCCAGTATCATGGAGCTGTCATCAATCACCAGAATTTTTTTTCTCCCGTTTTCCATATCGCCTACTCTCCTGTCATCCCACTCAATTCCTGTGCCATCTCATGCAGCTTTCCGATAATGACCCCAACTTCTCCGGTCACCTTGCTGTTCTCGGAGCTGATGGACAGTGTCTCGTTAGAGTGTGCCGTCACCTGCTGCGTTGCAGCCGAAATGGTCTCGATTCCCTGTGTAATGACTGTATTGGCGCGCTCCAGCTCTTTCATGAGGCGCATCGTCCACTCAGTCTGATCATGTACCGCATCAATTTTCCGACTGATGGCTTCAAAGCTGTCTGCGGTCTGATTTGCCGCTTCGTTCTGCATTTTTGTATTTGAAATGACATTTTCAATCACCCGAACAACAACATCCAGCTCAGCGGAGATATTGTTGATCAGCGCAGTAATGTCCTCGGTCGCCTGCTGGGTCTGTGTTGCCAACGATGAGATCTCTGTCGCAACGACTGCAAACCCTTTGCCGGCCTCTCCGGCTCTTGCTGCCTCAATGCTGGCATTCAAAGCCAGAAGACTGGTTTGTGAGGTAACATTATCGATCACATCAATGATCGACTGCATCTGATCCGTGTATGTGGTCAGCTTGGACAACTCTTCCGCCATTTCTTCATTCGCGTGGTCAGAAACCTTTACCTGCTCGATCAATGCACGGATATTTGCCTGAGAATCGTTCAACTCCGCTCGTGCCGCTTCAATGTCAGATGCGATCATTCCAGCCGCCTCTCCGACGTGCCCGATCGTATTCTGGATCTCCTCAGTCTTTTGCATCTGTACCTGAATCGATTCAGCCGTCTCACTCGTTCCCATCGTTACTTCTTCCATCGCTGACATCGTCTGCCCGGTCGTATTTTCAAGAACACCCATCTTGTCCGAAAGCGTACCGATGTTGGTCGTGATCCGTTCGGATGCAGACAATACCTGTTCCATGAGATCGGCCGTGCGTTGTTTTTCTGCCTCGATCTCCTCCAGACGATCCATATTATTTGCAACGAGCACTTTGGTACTGATTACCAGATAGATACCCAAAAGGATCGTAGATGCAACTCGTATCTCTATGTTCGGCAGATCTGCCGTGGACAGCTGTCCACTCACCGCCAGATAGATCCCCTGCACAATATTACCCAGCGCAACCACTCCCATATACACTCCGCTTATCTTGATATTGCCCATCGGTATCAGTGCAATTGCAATGATAAACGCATAAACATACGCAACAGGAGATATCGTCGTAAAGATGATAAACAGATAAAAGATACAAAAACCGATCGGAATCGTATACTGTATCAGCTCTGATGTCCGGTTCTTCTTATAGATCAGCCCACTGACCACCCACGGCACGATCGCAAGCACGCAGAACACCGCAAAGTATCCGATTGTCCGGCTTTTTTTGATCACCTCAAGCAGATAACATGCTATCAGGATAAAATTCATCACACCATAGGATACCAGCGCAGTCTTGTTTGCACGCTGCTGAGCAGAAACTTTTTGTCCTTTTCTCATATGTACCTCCTCGTATGCAGGGTATATTTACACATATTTTTACTATTGTAGCATAAAAAACCAGGTC
>JBJEML010000089.1:0-41973 GCA_051879675.1 Lachnospiraceae bacterium
CCTCGTCGGCGGTCATATAAACAACCTCGTCCGTTACACGAGGATTTTTCGGATCAGACTTATCGATCTTTCGGTAAGGTGCCTCCACAAAACCATACTCATTGATACGCGCATAGCATGCCAACGAGTTGATCAGACCGATGTTCGGACCTTCCGGAGTCTCGATCGGGCACATACGTCCATAGTGTGAGTAGTGGACATCACGAACCTCGAATCCGGCGCGGTCTCGGCTCAGACCACCGGGTCCCAACGCAGAAAGACGTCTCTTGTGTGTCAGCTCACCTAACGGGTTGTTCTGATCCATGAACTGTGACAGCTGGGAAGATCCGAAGAACTCCTTGACTGCCGCAGTCACGGGCTTGATATTGATCAGACTCTGGGGCGAAATGCCTTCCAGATCCTGTGTTGTCATTCGCTCACGCACCACGCGCTCCAGTCTGGAAAGACCGATGCGGTACTGGTTCTGAAGCAACTCACCAACCGCGCGGATACGACGGTTGCCCAGATGATCGATATCATCATCATTTCCGATGCCCCACTCCAGATGCATATTGTAATTGATAGAAGCAAAAATATCGTCCTTTGTAATGTGTTTGGGAATCAGCTCATGCACATTCTTGCGGATCGCTTCTTTAATATCCTCTAAGGAAGAATTTTCTTCCAGAATCTGCTTTAATACCGGATAGTAAACGAGCTCTGTAATACCAAGCTCCTTCTGCGCTGCCTTGTCAGCCAGTTCCGGAACCCACGCACCGAGATCAACCATCATGGAGGATAATACCTTGACATTGCGCTCCTCTGTCTGGATCAGGACATATCTGACAGCCGCGTTCTGGATCTCCTCGGCCTTCTCTCTGGTAAGCTGTGTTCCTGCCCCTGCCAGCACCTCGCCGGTAGAAGGATCCATGACATCCTCTGCCAGCACATGACCGCGCAGGCGGTTTTTGAATGCCAGTTTCTTATTAAACTTATAGCGTCCGACCTTTGCCAGATCATATCTTCTCGGGTCAAAGAACATTGCAGAGATCAGGCTCTCGGCACTCTCCACCGTAAGCGGTTCGCCGGGGCGGATCTTCTTGTACAGCTCAAGCAGACCGGACTCATAGTTTGTAGATACGTCCTTGCCCATACTTGCAATGATCTTCGGCTCCTCACCGAAGTAATCAATGATCTCCTGATTGCTTCCAATTCCAAGTGCACGGATAAGCACCGTGATCGGAACCTTTCTCGTTCTATCTACACGAACATAAAATACGTCATTGGAGTCTGTCTCGTACTCTAACCATGCACCACGGTTAGGGATAACGGTACAGGAGTAAAGGGTCTTTCCGACCTTGTCACGGGTGATACCATAGTAAATGCCGGGGGAGCGGACAAGCTGGCTGACGATAACACGCTCAGCGCCGTTGATCACGAACGTACCGGTCTCTGTCATCAGTGGCAGATCACCCATAAAAATCTCGTGCTCGTTGATCTCCTCGGTCTCCTTATTATACAGGCGAACCTTTACCTTCAGAGGCGCTGCATAGGTCGCATCGCGCTCTTTGCACTCCGGGATCGTGTACTTTACATCATCTGCACACAATGTAAAGTCAACAAATTCCAGACTCAGGTGTCCGCTGTAATCCGTAATGGGAGAGATATCTGCAAACACTTCTTTTAAACCTTCGTCCAGAAACCACTGGTAGGAGTCCTTCTGTACCTCAATCAGATTGGGCATTTCCAGAACTTCTTTTTGTCTTGAGTAACTCATACGCAGGCTCTTGCCAGCTTGTACCGGACGTATTCTGTTTTTCTCCATTGACGTTTCACCTCTCGTTATTATTATTTTGGCCGTTTCCGCCCAAAAGAGCGCAGAATTAGCCTATTTACCACAATAAAGCATCATACATCATACCACAAGTCAAATTTTTCGTCAAGGAAAAGTTTCAAAAAAAGGAACCTGCCTCACAGCAGATTCCTCAGATACCTGTTATTCACCTTGTTCCTTCATATAAGCGATCATTCTTCGGTACGAATCGGTCAGACTCACCTCCGGCTCCCAACCGAGCGACCGCATCTTAGATGCGTCGAGCCACATTTTCACAGGCGGGGCATAGCCGAGCGCCGAGCCGTCCTCAGGGATATCCAGAACGACCCGAATGACATTCCCCGCGATCTTTTCCGCCACGAGCTCCGCCATATTGCGGATCGTTGTATGACTCTCCTCATTCGCAATATTATAGGCTTCTCCCGATGCCCCTTTGACAAGCAGCAGCAGGATCGCACGGACCGCATCTGCGGTATACACATAATTGCCCTCCGACTCACCGGTCGTATGGAGAACAATGTCCTCACCGTTCATGGCACTTTTTGCAAACTGGGCAAATACCCGGTTCTCCGTCGGAAGGATCCCCGCACCAAAGGTCTGTGCCAGTCTGGCACTTTTTACATTCAGCCCATACTGGGATGCATACGCATTGCAGAGACATTCACACATCCGTTTTCCCTCCGGATAACAGCTCCGTACCGTTCCGATATCAATATAACCCAGATCCTTCTCTGCGGTTTTACCTTCTGTCTTCGGTTGGCCGTACACCTCCATAGACGAAATATAAACGAACGACTTTGCCTTTTTTTCCACCGCCAGCTTTAAAAGCTTTTCCGTTCCGTCGATCGCCGTCCGGATCGTCCCCACCGGATCCGATACCATCAGCTTTGATGTCGTAACTGCCGCCGCATGAATGACATAGTCACAATCAAACGAACCCTCGACCTCATCTCCGGCAAGGTCCGCCACCACATACTCCAGCTCTGCGGTGTCAGCCCCAAAGATTCCTCTTGCCTTCTCTACATTTCGGACAACCGCATAGATCTTCAGCTTCAGATCGTGCACACGATTGCAATACAGCAAAGCGCGAACTAGCAGTGAACCGATCAGACCTGTTGCTCCCGTGATAAGAAAGGATCTGTTCCGGAACTCTTCAAAAGGCAGATCGCTCTCTGCAACTCTCTTAAAATCATCGATCAAAACATTTTCCATTTTCGTTACTCCTCCAGACCATAGATCTGAGCTTCCTCCTTGGCATCAAGAAGAGCTCTCATCGTATAAAAATCGTCAGGTGTCGTAATCTTTATATTTTCCTGAGGGCCTTCAATGAGATACAATTTTTTTCCATAATACTGCATCAATGAACAGGAATCAATAAATCCGGGCAGTTGCTCCTCCATGCTCCTTCTATGCGCCGCAAGGATCTCATCCAGATAAAAGCTTTGAGGTGCGCGCGCGAGCCGGGTATCCTCCCGTTTTGGTACGCTGTCGATCGAATTGTCCTCGGACACGACAAGCACTGTTTCCTTTACCTTCACACTTGTGATCGCAGAACCATGCTCTTTCACGGATGCGATATTGTCGGAAATCGTCTTCGCATTGATCAGCGGCCGGACTCCGTCATGGATCAACACGATGGATCTTTCTCCGGCTGCCGCCTCCTCTGCAGCCACAAGTCCGTTATAGATGGATTCCTGACCGGACGCTCCACCCGGAACTACTTTGACCACCTTATGAATATTATATTTTTGCAGAAGCTCCTCCAGATAAGGGATCCACGATTCCAGACACGCAACAACGATTGCATCGATCTCCTCGTGATTTTCAAAAATCTCCAGCGTATGAATGATGATCGGCTTTCCATACACATTAATGAACTGTTTCGGCTTTACCCGGCTGTTCATTCTCTTTCCCACGCCACCTGCAAAGATCACTCCAATATTCATGCTCTCGTTCCTTTCTTTAACACATACTTATCCTGATATTCTATCATCACATCGTAGATCCGTTTACAGTTCTCACGGTCATTATAATAGAAGAAATCATCCGCCCTGCGCACGTACTCTTCCTTCATCTTACAGCCGGATGCCATATACTCGCACAACAGATCGATCAGTTCATCATTGTCATGAGCGATCTCTCCAAACGCCATCGTATCATAGAAGAATGTGCCCTCCTCGTAATGCTGGGGAATATCCTTATGATGCAGATAAACCAACGGTTTCCGCATATACGCAAAATCAAACTGAATACCCGAAAAGTCTGTGACCATAAGGCTGGACTCACAAAACATGCGCTCATAACTCATATCACCGACCGCCGGAATGACATCCACATAATCATTCTTGTCGAAATCGTCCACCTGAGCACTGACAATGGGATGCAGCACATATTTAATACGGTAACCGTATTTTTTCGCAGCCTCGATCAGTCTCGGATCATTGATCAAAGAATTGAACACCTTATAATACGTGCTTTCCTTAAACATTGGATTGTAATCGCGCTGCTCGCCCTCGCTTGTGCGAACGGGAACCGCTGCCTGCATCCGCCAGGTCGGGCTGATCATGATCTGTTTTTTATCATCATTTACCAGACCGTCATAACGGGGCACTCCCGTAAGCTTCAACGCATCATAGCCCACGTAATCATAGACAGGCTTCGACAGATTCTCAATCTCATATTTTGATGCACAGAAATACAATCTCGTATTATCACGCAAACGATTCTGTGCCACGGCAATCTTCTGTACAGACATTCCGTGCTGCACACAACATACATGAAAGTCCACCAGATCGCGTACATAACTGGAATTGATCATGCCAAAATTGTTAAACGCAAACACGGTCGAATTTGAGATCACCATCATGTCTGCCATCAGAAATACCAGACGATGCTTGATGCTGCCGCGCACCAGCGGTCTGTAACCGTCCTTTTTCAACCGCGCATAATCTGTCGCATGCTTGTCCACAAGATAATAGTGCTTGATCTTGTTCTTTTGAGCACTCGCATAACGGTACAGATACTCAGCGGAATCTCCTGCCTTGTATATTTTGTCCAGATACATCCAGATCGGCCTGCGCTTCATAATGGGTTTCATGAAAAAGTATACTCTTCGCACCGCCCAGAATACCCACGAACGCAACTCCAATCTGCAAAGCATCTCCAGCGCGAGCTTCCGCTCCTGCTTGCGCTGATCTCTTTTCGAGATCTTACGAATGGACAAGCCCAGCAGGTCTTTCACCATCATATACCGCTGTTCTGTGCCAAAACACCAATAACTTGCCTCAAATTGTCCGCTCATCCGGCTAAAATGCGATTCATACGAAAAATCTATCACGATACTTTCTCCGCCGATCACCGCCACACAATTTAACATCGTGTGATCCAATCCATCAATCGGAAGGTTCACACAGAATGAATGTCTCTTATACACACTGACGCCAAACACCTTTGTCAATGCATACCGCTCAACATAGTTCAGCGCGTATTTCTTTCCCCGGTAACGGAAATAGATCTCATCTGCCATCGCATACAGGATCGGATGCACGGTTCCGTCAATGTGGAGCACCCCGTCCTGCTCATTCATAAACAAGATATTTGTTCGAAGACTTTCAATCCTTGAGAGAATAATGTTTTTGTAACCGTAATATGCGAAACCTCCCAAATAGCTTTTTTCAAAGCAGAAGTCTGCACCGTATTTCAAGATACCGTAAACCCAGAGCATACTGTCCAGACATTTACACTCCGGAAGCTTTGCCGCATTAAAGAGAACCTCATCCTCAATGTATTGAAACAGCTCTCCGATCAGCCGCAGATACGCTTCCCCGCAGCCCTCCGGGATCAGATGTTTATTGAGATTATCCTGATTGCTCGCGAGCCTGCATCCTACAGAAAACATGAAATGGTACTGGATAAACTTCGGCACATCGCCCGTTTGATCCTTCCACTGCTGCAGATACGGTTGCCAGAATTCCCTCAACGACTTTTCATACCAATCCGGATTATATATTTCCTTATAAAAAACAGCATCTCCTTCCCGGGAACGACTGCTGTTATAGGTCGCACGTTCAACAAATATCAGTTCACGAAGCCGCGCCGTCAATGTCAGAAAAAACTCCCGCTCCGCCTCGATCCCATATTCCGGGTGCCAGTCACCGGACTGCAATGCCCGGACGGCAACAAATGTTCCCCCGAAATAAAACGGATGATGTGTAAATGTCCGATACACATTGATCTCCGATCCAAGCACAGTAAGCTCCGAGCTGGCAAACGCTCCCGTTTCCATGTCCGGCTGCTGCTTATACATTAAAAACAACTGTTTCTGTGCGTGGGATCTTATTTGTTTCTCCATCATTGCAAGTGCACCTTCAGACCAGGTATCCCCACCATACAAAGCAGTCGCAAATTCTCCCTGAAGACGCTCCATTGCATCTGCATAAAGCGCCACATCCGAACGCCCTTCTGCCTGCAGATACACCAGATCAGCAACCTGTCTTAACGATTCCAGCCAGTCTTCTTCTCCGGTTTTATCTCCATATATCAATAGCTGTGCCTTCTGAGACACGGCTTTCAGTTCTTTCATCAGGCAATCTGCTGTCAGGCGGTTGTCTTCTTTCCGTTCTGAGCAGATCAGAATGATTGAAAATCTCATTTGCTTCCTCCCTGTAAACCATTCGATTCCTTTTTCTTTTCCATCTCTTTTCTTGTAGCCGCCGGCATCAGCGACTTATCCGTGCAGCCGTCCAGCATCGTTTCATAGTAATCGGCAACCTCTTCAATGTCTCCGTATGCGATCAATTTTCCATGATCCAGGATCATGGCTTTGTTACACAGACGTCTGACCTGCTCCAGAGAATGGGATACAAACAACACTGTCACGCCGTCATCAAACATATCCATGATCTTTTTCTCGCTTTTTTTACGGAACTTAGCGTCTCCGACCGAAAGCACCTCGTCCAATATAAGGATCTCCGGAGACACCGTCGTCGCAATTGAGAAGCCAAGCCGCGCGCGCATACCGGAAGAATAATTCTTCACAGGAACATCTATGAATTCTCCCAGCTCCGAAAAGGTCACGATCTCATTATATTTCTCTTCGATAAACTCACGCGAATATCCCAGCAGCGCTCCATTCAGATATATATTTTCAGCACCTGTATATTCACTTTCAAACCCGGCACCCAGCTCAATAAGGGGGGCCACCTTTCCACTCTTTTTCACGGTTCCCTCAGTAGGCTTAAACACACCGGCGATGACCTTCAATAACGTACTCTTGCCCGCGCCATTTAAACCCAGAATGCCTACTCTGTCACCCTTTTCAACCGAGAAACTGACATCCTTCAATGCCCAGAACTCATTAAACTTTAATTCCCGCCGGAAAAATTTGATCACATAGTCCTTTAACGTATCTGTCTTTTCTTTGCTCAGATTGAAACGCATTCCAATATGGCTTAACTCCAACGCATTTTTTCCCATTTTTTAACCTCTTGAACATTCACTAAATGTGAAGAATAAAATCATCCTGTTTCTTATAAAACATGATCAGTCCGATCACGAGTGAGACAAGCGAAAATGCCACTGCATATACAAAGTATTGCATATTTATCAGTTCTCCAAACACCGCGCTGCGGAAACACTCGATCAGGCAAAACAGCGGATTCCACTTCAAAATCCAGTACCACCCGCTTTTCAGCAGCCGTTCTGCAGGATAGAAGATCGCACATGTATACATGATCAGCATCAGCGCTACTGACCACAAATGCTCCAGGTCGCGGAAGAACACCCCCCATGTTGCCAACACAAAGCCTGTACCTACCGCAAAGAGTAATAGCGCAAACAGCACAAACGGAGCCTGCAGCAGATACCAGGTCGGCCTTGTACCCAGAACCGCTCCCACTGCCACTAAAACGATCAGCGAGATCAGGAAAATGACAAAATTGAACAATACACTCGACAACGTATAAATATATTTTGGCACATAAACCTTTTTTATCATCGATGAGTTTTTCCGGATCGAAGTTAAAGCCGCCTTTGAAGCATTCGAATAAAACGTATACAGCAGACGTCCGCACAGAACATAAACCGGAAATGTCGGATCATCACTCTTTCCCAGCAATGTACCAAAAACGATCGTCAGCACGATCATCGTCAGCAATGGTTCCAGGAGAGACCAGATAATGCCCAGATATGAATTGCGATATTTCAGTTTGATACCCTTCTTTACCAATTCCCAAAGTAAAAATCGATACTGCAAAAACGACTTCACATAAGCCTTCATATATTTATATCCTCATCTTTCTGTGTGATACAACACATTGCGCAATACAATGCGCCTATTGTATCACGTTATTCACCCCTCGTCAATTCTGCCTGAGCCAGACGCGCAGTCTGTGATCTTTTCTTTTCTCTTCCGGTGGAAGTGTCATATAATCCCCGTAGATCTGATGCAGATAAGCATCCCAACACCCGGGCGCACGCAAATCCCTGCCCTCAAACGATACTGTCCGGAAATCAACGACTTCACTGCGCAGGCAGCGCTCTCCCGCTCCGTATATGCCATAGGTAATCGCTCCCACGTAGCGCGAAGTATCATAGTCATACCGCGTCGCCACCCGGTCGATGTGTCGCAGGATCCGCCGATATCCAACCAGCCTCATAAGGAAGACAACCGGCGCTTTCGCAAGCATCCGAAAGGCGCTCACACCTTTTCCGAGTTTTGCACGTCCGCACTGAACCAGATACCGGTTCCACTTCATATATCCGGCGAGCCATCGCGCGGCCCGGTCCGATTCCGGCCATCCGTCCTGCGGAAATATATCAATAAACAGATGCAGGATCTGACATTCTTCACGAATATACTTTGATGTATCCCGCTCCAATTCCGTTCCCATATGAAGCAGCTCGCAATATGGATTTGACAACGTGCCTGCTTTGGCAGAAATCGCGCAAAGGTAGGGTGCCACCGGTTCCGTTTCCACCAGTTCCAAGAAACGCTCATAATCCCGGCGCGGCATCCCCACATCGATATCATCATCCCATGGGATAAAACCTTGATGGCGCACAGCACCAAGCAGTGTTCCGCCGACCAGATAATAGCGCAGTCCATGCTTTTCACAGTATTCCACAAACGCGTCCAGCATGTCAAGCAAAACCTGCTGTGTTTCACGCCTGTCCAACAGTCTGGGCTCCGACAGTTCCCCCGGCAGTTTCAGATCATACAGCACATGCTGCTCGCGCTTTTCCTCCGGGGGCAGCGTCATATAATCCCCGTACAATCTGCCAAGATAGACATCAAAATCTGCGGTCACAGCAAGCAAATGTCCCTCGAACTCTACTTCTTTCACAGGCATAAACTCCGCCCGCCGGTATAACTCACCAAAAAAATGCTTCCTTCCGGAGGGGATCGTCACATACTGCGACTGCTCGTTATCACATGCCCGCATGCACCGTTGCAAACGCCGGTAAAAGAACCGCGGTGCCAATGCTACAGGTGCCCCCAGCAGCTGTTTGATACATATTGTCCGGCGTGCCGACGCATCCCCTTTTGCCAGCGCCGTGTATTCCTTCCGCCATGCAAACATCCGATAGCAGGACAAAAGAAACAGTCCGCCGTCGATGCGTAAACCATGCCACCGGCGCCGGATCCGTGAGTCATATGTGTTCTCAATCACGAAAATATCTATTTTTATTCCGCAATTCTGCGGTTTTTGTGACAAATGCTCGCGAAATACCGTGCCTTTTCTGTGAATCTGTATAAAAGAACTCCAATACCCTTCCGTCCGCAGCGGCGCCTCAATCTCATACTTATCCCCATATCGCGCTTCCAGTTCATCCAGCAGCCGGTCAATATGCTTTCTCGGCACATTGAGATCCAGATCATCATCCCAGGGAATAAAGCCGTGATGGCGCACTGCACCGAGCGCGGATCCGCCTCCGAGCATGTACGGGATTTCCAGCTCCCTGCACAGATTCACCACATCCAACGCGATCTCCAGAATAACCTCTTTGATCGCACGGCTTTCTTCCTCCGTGATGTGATGCATCCCTTCTTTATGCGATAGCTTTCCTTTTAACAAATCATGCGTCTCTAATTTCGCCACGGTTCCTTCTGTCCTTTTTGTCCATAATTAGATTTATTATAACACATCTATATTTGAGAAAAAAGTTTTTCCTGTCAATTCCACCGGGGAATTCCTGTTTCAAAAAGAAAACCCCACAGATTTCTCTGTGGGGTGACTTCTTCGGGTTGGGCTGCATTACTTAAGAGTAACCTTTGCTCCCTCTGCCTCAAGTTTTGCCTTGATATCCTCAGCGGTAGCCTTGTCTGCCTGCTCCTTGATAACCTTGGGAGCGCCGTCAACAACGTCCTTAGCCTCTTTTAAGCCAAGGCCGGTTGCCTCACGAACAACCTTGATAACCTTAACCTTGTTAGGGCCAACCTCAGTTAACTCTACGTCAAACTCAGTCTTCTCCTCAGCAGCTGCTGCCTCTCCGCCTGCTGCTGCAACTACAACGCCTGCTGCTGCAGATACGCCGAACTCTTCTTCACATGCTTTTACTAAGTCATTTAACTCTAATACGGTTAAACCTTTGATAACCTCAATGATCTCTGCTGTTGTCATTATTTTTTCCTCCTGATATTTTTTCAAAATTGTTTTTTAAATGGATATTCTTTTCGCTAAGCTTATGCGGCGCCTGACGGCTTGCATTCGCTAATCTCAAAGAATGACCTCGCAACACGCTCTGTCAGGCTACAGCCTGCCAATCGCTAGTTGCTTTCGGTCTCTTCAGCTGCGGGAGCCTCTGCAGGTGCTGCCTCCTCAGCGGGAGCTGCCTCTTCTGCTGCGGGAACTGCCTCGCCGCCCTGCTCTGCGATCTGCTTGATAACACGAGCAAAATTGGCGATCGGTGACTGCATACTTCCAAGTAACTTGGACAGCAATACCTCTCTTGAAGGGATAGAAGAGATTGCCTTCATTCCCTCTGCATCGTAGAAGTTGCCCTCTACAACACCGGCCTTGATCTCAAGTGCAGGTGCTTTCTTTGCGAACTCTGCCAAAACTCTTGCAGGTGCAGTTGCATCTGTAGTAGAGATCGCGATTGCGTTCGGTCCCTCCAGCACGCCGGAAAGGCTCTCGAAATCTGTTCCCTTGAAAGCGAAGTTCATAAAGGTGTTCTTGTATACCTTGTAAGTAACTCCGGCTTCTCTCAGCTGCTTACGTAACTGGGTATCCTCAGCAACGGTCAGTCCGCGATAGTCAACAATAACCACTGACTGCGCGTCCTTGATGCTGTCGGAAATCTCCTGTACGATCGGTGCTTTCAATTCTACTTTTGCCACGAATCTTTTACCTCCTGTTTTATTTTTGATATTGCTTTAGATGAGGTATGAAAAAAGCCCCTTCGCATTGCGCGAAGGGGCAGAATTCGTAAATCCTTTATCATTCTCCTCGGCAGGCACTTACGTTTACGCCTCTCGGCACCTGCTGTCTTCGGCAACATACTCGGTGATTATATCACCTTTTTATATATCTGTCAACCACTAATTGTGACTAAGCCAACTTTGTTACGTTGATCTTCACGCCGGGGCCCATGGTAGGAGCTACCACACAGCTCTTGATATACTGACCCTTTAATGAAGCCGGCTTTGCCTTAATGATTGCAGCGATCAGGCTCTGGAAGTTGTCCGCTAACTGTTCTTCTGTGAAAGACGCTTTTCCAATAGGCACATGGATAATGTTTGCTTTATCCAATCTATACTCGATCTTACCGGCTTTGATGTCGTTAACAGCCTTGGTAACATCCATGGTAACAGTACCGGCCTTCGGATTAGGCATTAAGCCCTTCGGTCCAAGGACACGTCCCAGACGACCTACAACACCCATCATATCGGGAGTTGCTACTACAACGTCGAAGTCTAACCATCCCTCATTCTGGATCTTGGGGATCAGCTCCTCGCCGCCGACATAGTCAGCACCTGCTGCCTGTGCCTCGTCCAACTTGGTTCCCTTTGCGAATACCAATACTCTTACAGTCTTACCTGTTCCATGAGGCAGTACAACTGCACCACGGATCTGCTGCTCTGCATGACGACCATCACAACCGGTTCTGATATGAACCTCGATTGTCTCATCAAATTTTGCAACGGCTGACTTCTTTGCCAGACCGATTGCCTCAGCTACATCATACTGAACGGTACGATCAATATTCTTTGCAGCTTCCTGATATCTTTTTCCTCTTTTCATTCTAATTACCTCCTAGTGGTATTAACGAGTTTTTCACCCTTCCACGATAAAGTATCAAAAGTCTTTTCGATGAATTTGCCTAAGTTATTATTTTGCTAAAAATGCTGCCGGCCTACTCTTCTACCGTAACACCCATACTGCGGCAGGTTCCTGCGATCATGCTCATGGCTGCCTCAAGGCTTGCTGCATTTAAGTCGGGCATTTTCAGCTCTGCGATTTCCTGAAGCTTTGCTTTGGAGATAGTTGCAACCTTTGTCTTATTGGGAGTGCCTGAACCACTCTTGATGTTGCAAGCTTTCTTGATCAGTACCGGTGCAGGGGGAGTCTTAGTGATGAAGCTAAAACTTCTGTCTGCATATACGGTAATTACTACAGGAATAATCAGATCTCCCTGATCTGCCGTTCTTGCGTTAAACTGTTTTGTAAACTCTACGATGTTTACACCGTGCTGTCCAAGGGCAGGTCCGACCGGGGGCGCGGGTGTAGCTTTTCCGGCAGGGATCTGTAACTTGATATATCCTTCTACTTTCTTTGCCATTTGGAAATTCCTCCTTCTTTGTTATAAGAAGATTATAAAGTCTTCTTGACTTCTGCGAAACTTATTTCTACCGGTGTTTCGCGACCGAATAGATCAACATTGATTGTCACGATCTGCTTGTTGTGATTCATTGACTGAATTACGCCAATCGTGTCTTTCCAGACACCTCCGATGACGGTAACTGTATCGCCTTCCTCAAAGTCAACTGCCACGCCTTCTGTCTTGATTCCAAGATTATGCATCTCCATATCAGTCAGAGGAACCGGCTTTGATCCGGGTCCGACGAAGCCTGTCACACCGCGCGTATTTCTGACCACATACCATGTATCATCATTCATGACCATGTTGATCAGAACATAGCCGGGAAACATCTTCTTCTGAACCTGTTTCTTGACACCGTTCTTCATCTCTGCCACATCCAGCATAGGAACACGAACCTCTAAAATCTGATCTTCCAGATGACGATTTTCAATTGCTTTGTCAATGTTGGCTTTTACCTTATTCTCATAACCGGAATAGGTATGCGCTACATACCAATTTGCTTCTGCCATACTGTCACCTCATCCTTCCTATAATCCAACCAGGAAATTCACGCCATACTGAATAATGAAATCCAGCATTGCGATAATCAGACCTAAGATAATTGACGTGATAACAACTGCTGTTGTCTCCTTGGCAACGCTCTCTTTGGTCGGCCAGATAATCTTACGAAATTCAGCCTTCAGACCCGTGAACCAACTTGTTTTCTGGGTTTCGATATTTTTCTCTGATCCCATGTTATCACTTCCTTTGCTCAGTCTCGGTTTAAAATGGATACGAAAATTATTTTGTTTCCTTATGCAGAGTATGCTTCTTGCAGAATCTGCAATACTTCTTCGTCTCCATTCTGTCCGGGTGAGTCTTCTTGTCTTTCGTCATGTTGTAATTACGCTGCTTGCATTCCGTGCATGCTAATGTAATCCTCGTGCGCACAACTTCCACCTCCGTTACTTTCTACTTGATTTTAGGCATAAAAAAAAGACCTACTTCCATCGCAAGCATAAATATATCACGATTATTTTGCACCGTCAATCTTTTTTTACTCTTTTTGCTATATTTTCTCAAAACCTGTCCACTATTTTATTGACAAACCTCCTCTTTATGAACATAATAAAAATATGGAAAAAATACAAACAGCTGATTTAAAACCGGGCATGGTCACAGCCGAGCCCGTAAAAACCAAAAGAGGGCAGGAACTGATTCCTGCCGGCACGACCTTAACCAAACAGCTGATTTCACGCATGGAGTTCTACAGTGTCGATTCGGCTTACATTGATGAGACTTCAATACTCACAGAGGAGGAGATCAAGGCTGCTCTGCAGGCCGCCATGGCGCAGAAGCTTGGCCTTTCAACACCGGAAGTCAAAAAGGAAGAACCCCAGCGTGAAATTGCATCTCCCCAAAATGAGGTCGCTTATTCTCAGAAAGTCAAGCGAAGCAAGACCTTTCAGGAGTATTCTCTTCACTCGTCAATGGTCACAAAAATGCTACAGGAACAGCTCGAAGGATTTGTGTTTGAGAAAAAGCCCATGGATTTCGATGAACTGTTAAAAGGAGTCAAATCCCTGATCTCTCCCGGACAGACTGTCATCCAGTATTTCGATATGCTCCACAACCTTCGTTCGAGCGACGACAGCGTATACTCTCATTCCCTGAACGTGGCAATGATCTCGCGGATACTCGGCAAGTGGCTGAAGTGGACCGATTCTGATCTGGACAGTCTTGTCATCGCCGGTCTTCTACATGACATCGGAAAGATCACCATTCCGCCCGAGATCCTGAACAAAGAAGGAAAGCTGACTGATGAGGAATTCGAGCAGATCCGCTGGCATCCCCGTGCGGGGTATGATCTGATCAAGGATCTGAAGATCGATTCGCGCATCAAAAAAGCTGCTTTGCAGCATCATGAGCGCTGCGACGGCAGCGGCTATCCGATGCGGGTCGACGAGATCATGTTAGATGACTTTGCCATGGTTGTCGCCATCGCAGATGTATATGATGCAATGACCGCAGCCCGCAAATACCGTGCGCCGCTCTGTCCGTTTCAGGTCATCCGCGAGTTCGAGCGCGACGGTTATCACAAGTACAAAACGGAGTTTCTGCTGACGTTCCTTCGGCGCATCGCAACGACTTATCAAAACAATCGCGTCATCCTAAGTGACGGTCAGGCGGCAAAGATCATTCTGCTCAATCAGAATTCTCTGTCCGAACCGCTGGTACAGCTCAATGATGGTTCGTGCATTGATCTTGCATCCTCTCCGCTGTACATACAGTCGATCGTATAAAATCAGTTTTTCATGAAATAACCCGTGTGGCACGCCACACGGGTTTCTGTATTACTGCACATAATCTTTATGATACTTTTAAGGTAAACTTCTGGATTTCCTTCTCGGAACTCACCTTCTCGATCTGCGCACCGAGGCTTGCAAGCTTCTCCTCAAAATGCTCATAGCCGCGCTCAATATAATAGATATCATCCACGATCGTGATCCCCTCTGCCGCGAGCCCCGCGATCACAAGTGCTGCGCCTGCGCGCAGATCCGGTGCGCTCACTCTGGCTCCGGTATATTTCTCCACGCCGGTGATGATCGCGATGTTACTCTCCACCTTGATGGTAGCACCCATTCGGGTCAGCTCATCCACATACTTGAACCGATTTTCAAAAATGCTCTCAGTCACGGTGCTTGTGCCCTCCGCAATGCCAAGGATCACAGCCATCTGCGGCTGCATATCGGTGGGGAAACCGGGATAAGGAAGCGTTGTCACCTGCGTGTGACGCATGGGCTTTGCACAGACCACGCGAACCGCATCGTCAAACTCCTCCACCTCGCATCCAACCTCCAACAGTTTTGCCGTGGTAGCCTCCAGATGCTTGGGAATCACATTTTTCACCGTCACGTCTCCGCGGGTGGCCGCTGCCGCAAACATAAATGTTCCCGCCTCAATCTGATCCGGAATGATCGAATACTCGGTTTTGTGCAGTTTTTCCACGCCGACAATACGGATCACATCCGTTCCGGCACCGCGGATGCCTGCGCCCATGCTGTTTAAGAAATTTGCCACATCCACGACATGCGGCTCTTTGGCAGCATTTTCGATGATCGTCTTTCCCTCAGCCATCGCCGCCGCCATCATGATATTGATCGTCGCTCCTACGGATACTTTATCCAGATAGATATGCGTACCTTTCAGGCGTTCTGCCTCTGCCGCGATCAAACCATGCTGAATATCAACCTGCGCACCCAATGCGCGAAAACCCTTCAGATGCAGGTCGATCGGACGACTTCCGATGTCACAGCCTCCGGGCAATGCCACTTCTGCCCGCTTATATTTACCGAGCAGCGCACCCAGCAGATAATAGGAAGCGCGTATCTTCTTTATATATTCATAATCGACGCTCATGCCGGAAATCGTACTTCCGTTGATTTTTACCGTATGTGCATCGACCCTGTCTACCATGGCTCCGATCCCCTTGATCGCTTCCAGAAGAACATTGATATCCCGCACATCCGGGAGATTATCGATCGTGACGGTCTCATCCGTCATAATTGACGCGGCAAGAATCGCAAGCGCCGCATTTTTCGCACCGCCGATCTCCACCTCTCCAACTAATGGGTTCCCACCCTTGATCACATATTGTTCCATCTTGCACCTCTGCAATATTATTTCATACACAAACCACGTTATTATAGTGGCATCGCGGCTGTTTGTCAATAGAAATACGCGTGATGACCCACTGTTCCTATAATTATAGCAATCTTCATGTACTTTGTAAATATGGAAAGCAATGCCTTGTTGTCTGTACCCGGAGCTTCCGGCAGAGCTTTGTCGGGAAGCGGGACACATCATCGATGACTCATATAGTTTATAGTATGCACCGCCGCGTCATCAGTGCCCGTCTAATGCGCAAACTGACTGTTGTACAGGGTCGCGTAAAAGCCTCCCGCCGCAAGCAGTTGTTCATGATCTCCCTGTTCGATGATGTGACCGTCCTTCATGACAAGGATCACATCCGCGCTCTGGATCGTAGACAGACGATGTGCCACGATGAAACTCGTTCTGCCCTGCATCATCGTCGCAAATGCATTCTGGATCTTCAGCTCCGTGCGCGTATCGATCGAGCTGGTCGCCTCGTCTAAAATCAGCATGGGGGGCAGACACAGCATCACGCGCGCAATACATAAGAGCTGTTTTTGTCCCTGAGAGAGCCCGCCGCCGTCCTCGCCCATCGGTGTCTCATAGCCCTGTGGTAATCGTTTGATAAAGCTGTGACAGTGGCTGGCCTTTGCCGCAGCGATCATCTCTTCCTCCGTCGCATCCGGTTTTCCCATACAGATATTCTCACGGATCGTTCCGGAGTGCAGCCATGTCTCCTGCAATACCATACCATAGCTCTCTCGCAGGCTCTCGCGCGTGACACGACGGATATCCGTGCCATCCACGCAGATCTTTCCTTCCCTGACATCGTAAAATCGCATGAGAAGATTGATCAATGTCGTCTTTCCGCAACCGGTCGGTCCAACGATCGCTATGCGCTGTCCCGGCTTCACATGCAGATTAAAGTCCTCGATCAGATGCTGTTCTTCCGTGTATGAGAAGAATACATGTTCCAGATCCACACGACCCTCCACATCGGCAAGCTGTATGGCATCCGCATCTTCCGCGATCTCCGGTTCCTCCTCCATCAGCTCAAACACGCGCGCCGCGCAGGCGATCGCATTCTGAAGTTCTGCGATCACACCGGAAATCTCATTAAACGGCTTGGTATACTGGCTCGCATAATTCAAAAAGCAGGAAAGCTGGCCGACCGTCAGATTCCCCCCAACGGCTGACAGCGCACCAAACACTGCTACCGCCGCGTATACGATATTATTCACAAACCGGGTACTCGGATTTGTCAGCGAAGAAAAGAACACCGCCTTTCGGGAGCATACTTCCAGACGATCATTGATCTCATCAAACGTCTCCTGTGCCTGCGCCTCATGTCCGTAAGACTGCACGACCTTCTGGTTCTGGATCATTTCATCCATGTATGCCGTCTGCTCTCCGCGGATCCGTGCCTGCTCCTGAAACATATGATACGTCTTCTTTGCGATAAAGCTCGCCGTAAACAACGACAACGGTGTCACAACGATCACGACGAGCGCGATCCCCGCATCCTCCCGCAGCATGAAAAACAGCGTGCCAAAGATCGTGATCACACCGGTAAACAACTGCGTAAAACCAAGCAGCAGGCCGTCGGCAAACTGATCGACATCCGAGATCATGCGGCTTGTAATGTCACCGATGGAATGTCCGTCCAGATACTTTAACGGCAACCGCTGCAGCTTTTCGACGGCATCGTCACGGATGTCCCTGGTCACACTGTAGGTGAGCCGGTTGTTGCAACGCGCCATCGCCCACTGTGCAATACTGTTCGCCACTATTACAACTGCGATCAGCCTCAGTATCTTTGTCAAAGCGGCAAAATTCACCTCATCTACTCCGATGATACAGTCAATTGCATCACCGGTTAACAGCGGCACCGACAAAGTCAGCACAACAACTGCCAGCGCCAGCAAAATGCTTGCAGCAAGATAATACCAGTAGCTGCTCACATAGTGCAGCACCTTCTTCATGGTTTCCCATTTAAAATCGGACTTTTTCTCCATGACTCACGCACCTCCCTTTGCCGCACTGCTGTTATCAAACTGCGAATCGTAGATTTCCCGATATACCGGGCAAGTCTCCAACAATTGCTCATGCGTACCCTGACCGACAATTTTTCCGTCATCCATTACAATGATCAGATCTGCATATAATATAGATGCAGCGCGTTGTGAAACAATGAGAACCGTCGGTTCCGGTTTCAGACCGGCAATTGCCGTGCGCAACCTCGCATCTGTGGCATAGTCCAGAGCGGACGAACTGTCGTCAAGGATCAGGATCGGATGCTGTCCCACCAGGGTACGCGCGATCGCAAGCCGCTGGCGCTGTCCGCCGGAGAGATTACGTCCACCCTGCTCGATCTGTTCCTCCAGACCGTCTGCCTTACCTTCCACGATCTCCTTCGCCTGCGCGATCGTTAATGCCTCCCACAGTTCTTCGTCTGTGGCAGTCTTTTTGCCCCAGAGCAGGTTTTCTCGGATCGTTCCCTGAAACAGAACTGCCTTCTGCATAACGATACCGACCATATCGCACAGCTGCTCCTTACTGTAAGTTTTTATATCTCTGCCGGCGATGCGGACCTCACCACCCGTCGCATCATAAAAGCGCGGAATGAGGTGTACCAGCGATGTCTTGCCCGATCCGGTGCCTCCGATGATGCCCACGGTCTGTCCCTTCTTAACAGAAAAGGTCACATCCTCCAATGACTTATCACCTGCCCCTGCATAGGTGAGATCCACATGGGAAAATCCGATGATCTCCTCACCCTGCGCCACCTGTGGCAGAAATGCGTCCGCATCCGGAAATTCCATGGTACTTTCCACCTCCAGCACTCCCGCCACACGCCTTCCGCTCGCAAGCGCGCGCGTCAGGAGCACGACGGTGTTTGCGAGCTTCACGAGCTCCACCAGGATCTGTGACATATAGTCCAAAAGCGCTACCACATCACCCTGTTCCATGACACCGACAGATACCTTCACGCCTCCGTTCGCAAGCAGCGCAATCACGCCAAGATTGATGACGACATAGGTCAGCGGATTCATAAGCGCTGAAATCTTTCCGACAAACAGCTGCTCCTTTTTCAGCGCCTCATTGTCCGCGCGAAAGCCGGCGATCTCCTCATCCTCTCTGTGAAAAGCCCGGATCACACGCACGCCGCCCAGATTCTCCCTCGTACGGCGCAGCACCTGATCCAGACGCTCTTGTACCTTTTTATAGAGCGGCAGCGTTGCATAGATAATACCGAACACGATAAGAAACAGAACCGGGATCACAACAACAAAAGTGAACGCCGCCTGTATATTGACCGTAAACGCCATGATCATCGCTCCGAATACGATAAAGGGCGAACGCAGAAGCAGGCGCAATGCCATATTCACTCCGTTCTGCAGCTGATTCACATCACTCGTCATGCGGTTCATAAGCGCGGAAGTACCCTGCGTATCCAGCTCCGTAAAGGACAGCGACTGAATATGTGTAAACAGGGCATGTCTTAGCTTCGCCGCAAATCCCACTGCCGCCTTCGCCGCATAATACTGGGCGCACAGCGCGCACACCAGACCCACGACCGCCAGCAGGATAAGCACTCCGCACATTCGATAGATGTAGGCTTTATCCCCATATTTAATACCTTTATTGATGATAGATGCCACTACAAGAGGCACCAGGAGGTCAAAAAGTGCTTCCAGCATTTTAAAAAGAGGGGCAATGACCGATTCCTTTTTGTAATCTTTCAAAAAAACCAATAGCTTTCTCATAACTGTTTCTCCGAAAAGAGTCAGGAACCATTGGCTCCTGACTCATACTTATTACTTATTTGATTCCTATTGTTCCCCGACAGATGCATTTGTATCCGTATCAGGCTCCGCCGATGTATCCCCGGTCTCAGCCTCATCCGTCTGTGCCTTTGTATAGATCGTGTCGAAGTTTACAGACTCCCACACCTTTTCATTGATCGTCCAGTCGGCAGATTCCTTATAACCGTCTACCGTCTCCTCGTACAGGTCCTGCCGACGGTCGGAAATAATAGATTCGCGCTCCTGCTCGGTCGCCTCCTCATCAAACAGCCGATCCATCCGGATAATGTAGAAATAGTTGTCCGTCTCGATCAGATTTTTTGCATACTCACCTTCACCCAGCTTTTCTGCCGCTTCGAGTGCCTCCAACTCCAGATAAGTAGAGTTGTCATCCTCGTTCAGGTCTGATACGCCATACGAACAGGTAAGCTTGCTGGCATCATTGTCTTTTGCCGCGGCCTCCAGAGGATCCTCCTGACTGCCCAGCAATGCCGCATTCAGGATCTTCTGTGCCTTTTCTTTTGCCTCAGCCGCTTTCTGTTCGTCCGTCTTCTCCTCAGCATCATCCTCATCGGACGCAGCAGATGCGGTCTTGCTCACACGTACATAGCTGAACGTCTTCTGTGCACATTCCTCATCCGGTACATTTGTATCCACATCTGCCACGATCGCATCATACATCTTTTTATGAAGCAGGTTCAGGCGCAGGAACTCTTTCACGCTATCCTCTGTTGCGCCCATCGTCTTGATCGCCTCATCCGTGTTGTCTGCAATAAACTGTGTTGCCGCCGCCTCTGCCTTCTTCAGCTCCTCATCGGTAAGCACAACACCATAATCTGCCATATGCTGCTCCAGCAGATAATATTCCTCCAGTTTCTCAAGCGTATTGCTCTTTACCGAATCGGTCATGGTCTTACCGTTACCACTTGGATCCGATGACCACATATCCTGTCCGAAATAAGACATATAATAGGTATCGTAATCAACCGCCGTATACTGCGCCGCAAAGTTTGCGAGTCCCAGACTGATCGGTATACTGTTCACGGTCGCCACCGCCTTCTCCGGATCCGCAGAACCGCAGCCGGTCAGAGCCAAGCCCGCCATGATCACACCCGTCAACGCAAGCGCTGCTGTTTTTTTCAATCTCATCACATCTTCCTCCTGAGTTTTAAAAACTTTTGACCAAAATCCTCCTTATCGGACTTTTGTCTCGGTATGATTATAGAACCACAATTACAGAAACGCAAGCAGTTCCGGTAACTGTTCAGATTTTCTTCACAATTTGGTTTAAAGATAAAGATTCGGATACAATGCCGTCAGCGCCTCCAAAAACAACTCTACCGCCTCCAGGGGATTTTTCACCTTCTGTCTGCTGTTGTAGTTGATGTTGTACAAAAATGACGGCGCGGTCTTGTCCGGCACAAAAATTACTGCTCCCTCAAACTTCTCCACCATCCCGGGGATCTGCAGCGGCTCAACCGGTGCCTTCTCATAGAGCACAAAGCGCAGTGTATCACCCTTCTGCGTGATCTCCGTGACATACGCCTGATGGGCTCTCGCCTTCTGTCTGGCGATCGACAGGAGATTTTGCACCGAGCGCGGCGGCTCGCCGAAGCGGTCGATCAGCTCATCCAGCATCTCATCCCTCTGCTCATTTGTCTCAACACCGGCAATCCGCTTATAAATATCGAGCTTCTGGTATTCATTCGGGATATATGACGGAGGGATAAAGGCATCGACCTCAATATCCAGTGTCGTCTCAAACTGCGCCTGAGGCAGCTCGCCCTTCTGCTCCTTCACAGCCTCGTTTAACATCTTGCAGTAGAGGTCATACCCCACCGCCTCCATATGTCCGTGTTGCTGTGCACCGAGAAGGTTTCCCGCTCCCCGAATCTCCAGATCCCGCATGGCGATCTTAAAGCCGCTGCCGAGATCCGTGAATTCACGGATCGCTGCCAGCCGCTTCTCCGCCACCTCTTTCAGCATCTTGTCGCGCTTATACATAAAGAAGGCATACGCCGTACGATTACTCCGTCCCACGCGCCCGCGCAGCTGGTATAGCTGAGAGAGGCCCATGTTGTCCGCGTCCTGTATGATCATCGTATTGACATTCGAAATATCCAGCCCTGTTTCAATAATTGTCGTGGATACCAGCACATCAATCTCTCCGTTGATAAACTGATACATGATGCGTTCCAGCTCCAGTTCCTTCATCTGTCCGTGCGCAAAGGCCACATTCGCCTCCGGAACCAGCCCGGCGATCCTTGCCGCCACATCCGCGATCTGGTTCACCCGGTTGAACACATAGTACACCTGACCACCGCGCGCGAGCTCTCTGGCAATCGCTTCGCGCACCAGCTCCTCGTTGTACTCCATCACGTAGGTCTGGATCGGCAGACGATCCATCGGCGGCTCCTCCAGCACACTCATGTCACGAATTCCGATCAGGCTCATATGCAGCGTACGCGGGATCGGTGTCGCAGTCAGCGTCAGCACATCGACATTTTTCTTCATCTGCTTGATCTTTTCCTTGTGCGTCACACCAAAGCGCTGCTCCTCATCTATGATGAGCAGACCAAGATCCTTGAATCCCACATCCTTCGACAGCACGCGGTGTGTGCCGATCACGATATCCACCATCCCCTTTTTCAGCTGCTCGATCGTATGCTTCTGCTGGGCAGCCGTGCGGAAACGACACAGTAGATCGACCGTCACGGGGAAGTCCTTCATGCGCTGCGCAAAGGTGTTGTAATGCTGCTGCGCAAGAATCGTCGTCGGTACAAGATAGACGACCTGCTTTCCCTCCTGTACTGCCTTAAACGCCGCGCGGATCGCGACTTCCGTCTTACCGTAGCCCACGTCCCCGCAGATCAGCCGGTCCATGATCTTTGTGCTCTCCATATCCCGCTTGGTATCCTCAATCGCACTTACCTGATCCTCCGTCTCTTCAAACGGGAACATCTCCTCGAATTCCCGCTGCCAGACCGTATCAGGTCCGTAAACATACCCCTCCTTCTGCTGACGCACCGCATACAACTCCACCAGTTCCTTTGCGATCTCTTTGACGGCCCCCTGCACGCGTGCACGGGTCTTGTTCCACTCCTGCGTGCCGAGCGTGTTCAGCTTGGGCTTTTTGGCATCACTTCCGGCATACTTCTGGATCAGATCCAGCTGGGTCGCCGGAATATAAAGATTGGAACCCTTCGCATACGTGATCTTCATGTAATCTTTTGTCGTGCCTGCGACCTCCATCTTCTCGATCCCCTGATAAATGCCGAGACCGTGATTCTCATGCACGACATAGTCACCTACATGCAGATCGGCAAAGCTGCGGATATGTTCCCCCTCATAGCGCCTGTACTTCTTCTTTTTCTTCTTCTCCGCACCAAAAATATCACTCTCTGTGATGACCGCAAAGGACAGCATCGGGTACTCATAACCGCGCCGGACCTTGCCGTAGAGTACCATGATCTCTCCGGGTTGAAGACCGTGCTCATAGTTCTCCGTATAAAAGCAGGTCACGCCTTCATTCATAATATCCTCTGCCAGTCGCTTCGCTCTGGTACGCGATCCGGATAAAAGTATAATCTTGAATTTATTTTTCTTGTATCGTTTCAGATCCTTGATCAAAAGCTCGAAACTGTTATTGTAGGCATTTACCGTACGCGCCTGGATCTGAAACTGTTGCTCTATAACAAGCTGTGGCACGCGCTGTTCGAGCGCCGAGAGCGCAATGCAGCGGCACTGCTGCAGCCGCGCCATCACCTCTGCCGCGCCATACAGCGCATCCGCCTGCCCCGGCAGGATGTAACCCTTCTCCAGACGCTGTTTCATGCTCTCTGAAAATTCCAGTTCCACACCGCGTCCCTGTTCCATGAGCCGCGCCGGTTCATCCAGAAAGCAGACCGTGTGTGCCCGGTCAATATAATCGAGCAGCGATACCTGCTCTACCGAAAAGTAGCCAAGAAACGAATCCAGATTCGCGGCTCCACCAAGCTCCGTCAATTCCTCCTCTAAATTCGCCACCATCTGGCGTATTCTTGCCGCTTCTTCTGTCTTTTGGTGGCTTCTAAATGTTTCTTTGGCCGTCTTTGCCTCGGCTTTTATATGATTTAATCCGGATCTGATCTGCCCTTCCGGCAGCACCCACTCACTGGCGGGATAGATCGTAAATGACTCTTCTGTTCCATCCTCAACCGAGCGCTGACTCTCCGCGTCAAACACACGGATAGAATCGATCTCATCGCCCCACAGTTCCATGCGGTACGGCTGTTCAGCAGCCATCGGATATATATCGATGATGCCCCCGCGCACAGCAAACTGGCCCGGCACATTTGCCTGATACTCCCGCTCATAGCCCATTGCGACCAACTCACTTTTCAGTTTTTCCACATCGACAGTATCTCCCACGGAAAAGCTTCGGATCGCAGTGCGAAACTGCTCCGGCGAGCTCATACGATTCATAAGCGCATCAAAGGTAGTGATCACTGTCACCGGTTTCGACTCCAGCAACGCCTGTATCACGGTCAGCCGTTCTCTCGTGAGCGTGTTCCCGCGCAGGTCAGACTGGTAGAACAGCACATCCTTTGCCGGAAAATACAACACATCCTCATCAAAAAAGCGATAGTCCTCATAGAGATCCTTCGCCTTCTGTTCCTGAAACGTGACAATTAACCGGCTATATGTGCGCTCACCCAGCCCATAGATCAAATGAGCCTTCTGCGCATCCATACACCCGGATATTTCTATTGTGCCCTTTAGATCAGGCAGCCGCTTTTCAATTGTCTCATAATCCTTCCACTCTCGCAGTGGCTGCAAAAATGCCTGCATCATCCAACCTTCAATCACTTTTTGCCGTTAAATCTGTTCATCGCGCCGGGCAGATCATCCATCAGGATCAACTCTGTCGCCTCGATCGCATCCGCAAAGGCATCCTCCACCAGTGCACGCTCCTCTTTGGAAAAACGCCCCAGAACGTAATCTGCCAGATCCCAGCCCGGCGGTTTTTCACCCACACCGATCTTGATGCGAGCAAAGTCCTGTGTACCGGTCATTGCAATGATATTCTTAATACCGTTGTGCCCGCCGGCGCTTCCCTTCGCACGCACGCGGATACGTCCCGGTGCAAGGCTGATATCATCATAAATGACCAGAAGCTCACTGTCTGCGTCCAGCTTATAAAAATTAAGGATCGCCTGTATGCTCTCTCCGCTCAGGTTCATGTAGGTCTGCGGCTTAACAAGCAGCACCTTCTGACCTGCGATGTAACCGCTGCCGCAGATCGCTTTATGCTTTTTCTCTGTTAATTCTACATTATATTTTTTTGCCATCGCGTCTATGACATCAAATCCGACGTTGTGGCGCGTCTTTTCATACTTTTTATCCGGGTTACCAAGTCCGGCTATCACATACATACCTTTAGCTTCTTTCTCTAATAATTTCTGCCGCTTCTGCAAGCTGTTTTTGGTCATTAACCCCTGTAATATCCGTCGCATCATCGAGGGCATATGCATCCACCTTCAATCCTTTTTCCTTAATAATCGTGAGCGTATCGGGCAGATAATATTCACCCTGCGCATTATTCGGACGAATGAGATCCAGTGCCGCTTTCAGCTCAGCGGTATCAAAGAGATACATACCGGAATTGATCTCATGCGACGCAAGCTCTGCCTCAGTTGCATCCTTATGCTCCACGCTCTTTACAAAATTTCCCTGCTCATCACGGATAATGCGTCCGTAGCCGGTCGGATCATCAACCTTTGCAGAGAGAACCGTCACCGTATTCCCATGCTGTTCATGATACTCGCAGAGCCGGCGCAGCGTCTGTGCCGTGATGAGCGGCGTATCGCCAAACAAGATCAGTGTCTGCCCGTCATTTCCCAAAAATTCGCGGGCGCACTTAACTGCATGGCCGGTGCCCAGCTGCTCCGGCTGCAGCGTAAAAACAACATCACGACTCTCAATTTCATTCTCAACGATATCATGCTTGTAGCCTACGACCAGACATACCTCTGTTACATCTGCGCCACGCGCTGCATCTATGACATAATCGACCAGGCACTTCCCCTCGATCCGGTGCACAACCTTCGGAAGATCTGATTTCATACGTGTTCCTTTTCCTGCCGCCAGGATAACGGCTTTGCGTTTGCCCATATAAATCCTCCCTGTTTTCTTAGCTTCATACGTAACGATCCGGACCCATCCCAGCTCCGGACCGTTACCAGATCAGTGTTTCTAGTGTAGCCTAATTTCACGCAAAATTCAAGGGTTGCCGTCAGACAACCCTTGAAAAATTGAAAGATGTTCTTTTCGTCAACAGGTACTTAAGGCATCTCCTCACTTTTGACCTGCTCATCAGCAAGTGCTTCGGCCTGTTCCTGCGCATAGCGCTCCAGAATCATCTTCTGGATGCGGTTTCTGGTCTCCGTCTTGATCGGATGTGCAATATCGCGGTACTCACCGTCCGCCGTCTTCTTGCTCGGCATCGCAATAAACAACCCTTTTTCACCATCTACGACCTTGATGTCATGTAAAACAAACTCATCATCGATCGTGATGGAGACGATCGCCTTCATCTTATTACCGCCTTCCAGCCTACGGACTCTGATATCCGTAATTTCCATTTGTTCCAACCCCCTTTTTGGCATATCACCTCAAAACCATCATTTGCGAAATGTTATGTCAGATACCATACCGATTGTTCTCTCCAACAACGATCTGTATCTCACCATCCCCAAAGTAGTACATATTCGGCTTTAATGTACCGCGACTCTCCACGATACAATTTTCAATATGCGTATTGTCACCGATATATACTTCGTTAAGAATGATCGAATTTTTAATAATACAGTTTTTGCCGATAAATGCCTCCTTGAAAAGAATGGAATTCTCCACCTTTCCATTGATGATCGATCCGCTGGCAACCAGTGAATTGCGGACATCAGATCCCTCATTATACTTCGCAGGGGGCAGATCATCCACCTTGGAATAGATGCGCGGCTCTTCTTTAAAGAAATACTGGCGAACCTCCGGTTTCAGGAAATCCATATTGGTCTGATAATAGGATTCTACCGTGGAAATGTTGTTCCAGTAGCCCTTCATCTTGTAGCCGTAAATACGCTTCAGATCCTTATAACGGATCAGGATATCGGTGACGAAATTCCAGCGATCCTCCGCTGCACACTGCTCCAACAGCTCGATCAACTGTCTGCGTCGGATGACATACACGCCGGTAGAAATCGTATTGGACTGTGATACCATCGGTTTTTCCTCAAAATAGGTGATCCGTGCATCCTCATTCATGCGGACAACGCCAAAACGACTCACATCCACACCCTGTGGCATGTCCTTTACTGCAATGGTGATATCTGCTTTTTTTTCAATATGATAATCCAACAGTTCATTGTAATCCATCTTGTATACGCAATCGCCGCTGGAGATGATCACATACGGTTCATGACACCGCTTCAACCACTCGATATTCTGGTACATGGCATCTGCCGTACCACGATACCACCAGCTGTTATCGGCAGTGACCGTGGGCGTAAATACGAACAGACCACCCTGTTTTCTACCGAAATCCCACCACTTTGACGAGCTCAGATGCTCATTCAAGGAGCGCGCGTTGTACTGCGACAACACTGCCACCTTCTGTATATGGGAATTTGACATATTGCTCAGCGCAAAATCGATGCAACGGAAGCTTCCTGCTACAGGCATTGCAGCGATCGCTCTCTTGCGGGATAACGCATCCATTCTCTGATTGTTACCACCGGCCAAAATAATTCCTAATGCTTTCATGCCTTCACACCTGCCTTTATAATAGAATCTCCGCTTTCCAGGAAACCGTCTGTATAATCAGCCTCCTCAGTAACACCCGAAATCGCAGTATTTCTTCCGATGGAAACATTGTCCGGCACAACCGATTTCTCACCGATCACTGCAAGATCACTGCAATATACCTTCGGATTGAACTTGCTCGGCGCAAACTGACCGACACCAACTTTCACATTGTTTCCGATCTGACAATCCTCAGCAACGATCGCCTTGTCCAAAACTACGTTTTCGCCGATCACCGTTCCCTGCATGACAATCGAATCCCGGATCACACTGCCCTTTCCTATCACAACGTTTGCGCCGATGACCGATCCGTATACCTCTCCGTAGATCTCACTGCCCTCACCGATGATACTCTTGACGATCCGCGAATCGGAAGATATGTACTGCGGCTGGATCGCTCCCGTATTTGTGTAGACCTTCCAATATTTCTCGTAAAGATTAAACTCCGGAATCAGATCGATCAGCTCCATATTTGCTTCCCAGTAGGAGCTTAACGTTCCAACATCCTTCCAGTAGCCGTTAAACTCGTATGCAAACATCCGGCTGTCTCGCTCATGCAGATAGGGGATCACATGCTTTCCGAAATCGCAGCTGTTCTGATCCTTCAGCGCCACCAGTGCCTCGCGCAGTACCTTCCAGCTAAAGATATAGATACCCATGGAAGCGAGATTGCTCCTCGGATGCTCCGGCTTCTCCTCAAACTCATTGATCCGACGCTCCTCGTCTGCGATCACCACGCCAAAACGACTCGCCTCCTCGATGGGAACCGGCATCACAGCGATCGTCACATCTGCATTGTTCGCCTTATGGAAGTCAAGCATGACCTCATAATCCATTTTATAAATGTGATCTCCGGAAAGGATCAGCACATACTCCGGATTGTAGTTCTCCATATAGTTTAAGTTCTGGTAGATCGCGTTCGCCGTACCCGTATACCATTCGCTGTTGGTACTCTTTTCATAGGGTGGCAGAACAGTGACACCTCCCGTATTACGATCCAGATCCCACGGAATACCGATTCCGATGTGGGTATTCAGCCGCAGGGGCTGGTACTGTGTCAGGACACCAACGGTGTCAATTCCTGAATTGATACAGTTGCTCAGCGGGAAATCGATAATACGGTACTTTCCGCCAAAAGCCACTGCAGGCTTTGCCACATCCGCCGTAAGCACGCCAAGACGACTTCCCTGGCCGCCTGCAAGCAGCATGGCAATCATTTCCTTACGAATCATATCGCTCACCTCTTGCTCATATTTTTTAGCATATCAACTAGCGTGATATTTCATCTATAACTATATAGGTTGAAACCATTATATCACTTTCTTTCTCGTTTGTACAGCATAATATACAAAAAAATTGCTTAAACGTTTTCATTTTTGTAACTTTTTACAAATTATGGTTATCCTGCAATTTCATACAAAGACACATCCCCTCTCCGGCAAAAAAAGTGGTATACTACTATCAGAAAACAAAAAATTCATCGAAAAGTGAAGGTAAAACAGTATGAATGAGTATACAGTCAATTTCTCCCGTCCCTGCCATGTCCACTTTATCGGCATCGGCGGCATCAGCATGAGCGGTCTTGCACAGATCATATTAAAGGAAGGCTTTACGGTCTCCGGTTCGGACACAAAGGAATCAGACCTCACCAGACAGCTCTCTGCCCTCGGTGCAACTGTCACCTACCCGCAAAAACCGGAAAATATCACAGCCGACATTGATGTGATCGTCTACACGGCAGCGATCCACGAGGACAACCCGGAATTCGCGGCAGCAAAGGCATCCGGCAAACCGATGCTCTCCCGTGCAGAGTTTCTCGGACAGCTGATGAACAATTATGCCCGTTCGGTCGCCGTCGCCGGAACACACGGCAAAACCACGACGACCTCGATGATCACACATATTCTGCTCGCCGCCAACGCAGACCCTACCATCTCTGTCGGCGGCATCTTAAAAGCGATAGACGGCAATATCCGCGTCGGTTCCTCCGACTGCTTTGTGACCGAAGCATGTGAATACACGAACAGCTTCCTTCACTTTTATCCGAAATACAGCGTCGTCCTGAATGTGGAGGCAGAGCATCTGGACTTTTTCAAGGACTACGACGATATCCGTCACTCCTTTCACCGGTTTCTTGCAAATACCGCAGACGACGGTGCCATGATCTTAAACGGCGAAATTCCCGATCTGGCAGCGCTCACGGAAGGCCTTGCGGCAAAAGTCATTACCTATGGCTTTGACGGACACTTTGACGTCTATGCCTCCGATATCAGCTACAACGATTTCGGCTGTGCATCCTTTGTCGTACATGGCCAGAACGGCGAACAGACTCCCGTAAAGCTGCTTGTTCCCGGAAAGCACAACATTTCCAACGCGCTGGCAGCATATGCCGTTGCCACACAGATGGGCATCGCACCGGAGACGATTGCCGGAGGGTTGTCCGCCTTTGCCGGCACAGACCGCCGCTTCCAGTATAAAGGAACAACAAATGGCGTGACCATCGTGGATGATTACGCACATCACCCGACCGAGATCCGCGCGACACTCCGCGCAGCGCGAAATATATGTGATGCCGGGTCATCTTCGACAACCGGTCACAAGCGCATCGTCTGTGTGTTCCAGCCTCATACCTACTCCCGCACAAAGGCATTTCTGGATGATTTCGCAGACGCCTTATCCCTTGCAGACATGGTCGTGCTCGCTGACATCTACGCAGCCCGGGAGACAGATGACCTCGGAGTCAGTTCAAAGGACATTTTACAGCGGCTGGAGGCAAAGGGTGTAAATGCCCGGTATTTCCCCACCGGAGAAACTTTTGACGGCATCGAAAAATTTTTATTAAAAAATTGTATTGACGGTGACCTGTTAATAACTATGGGGGCCGGAAACATTCTGGAAGTGGGCGAACATCTTCTGGGACAATAGGTTATCCACAATATCCACAATGGGAGGTTCAAGAATTATCCTCTTTCCATTGTGGATATTTTATTAACATAACATGTCCTTCCCTTTTAAAGAATATGCTGGATGTATGCGGTTTATGACAACAGATTTAAAGTTTACATAATATTTTATCCACTTATCCACATTTTTTTGTCAATCCCGCAAAGCCTTGATTTTCAAGGCTTCACGCAAAAATCAAGACTTCTCATTTCAATTTTTATGTGCTATAATGTCCGAGCAGTGAAAAAGCAGTTTATGCTTTTTGCAAGAGGAGAAGATTAGGTTATGGCAGACATTACTTTACATAGAGACAGCGAATTCCAAAAAACCGTAGTGCCCAACTATTTTATTGATGCGTATATGGTGCACGCCAACGGAGAGTATGTGAAAGTGTATCTTTATCTGCTCCGTTGCATGAACGACCCCACAATGTCCTTTTCTATTTCTGATGTTGCGGACAAGTTCGATCATACGGAAAAGGATATTATCCGCGCACTCAAATACTGGGAGAAAATGCACCTGTTGCGGTTGGAATTTGACGAAAACAAGGAACTGACCGGCATCTGCTTTCTGGATGCTGCCAGTGTGCCCAGCCCGCAGACCCCGGCGGTCTCCATGCAGACCAGAAAAACTGCCGCACCCGAAATACCGCCCCGCGAAAACTACAGCGCCGCCGAGCTGCGTCGACTGAAGGAAGAAGCGGACATCCGGGAGCTTCTGTTTGTAGCGGAGCACTATCTGGAGCATCCCTTGAACGCCACGGAGATGAACGCCATTCTTTATTGGAAAGAATCGTTAAATTTTTCTGGCGATCTGATCGACTATCTGATAGAATCATGTGTGGCAAGGGGGCACAAAAGTGTGCATTATATGGAAAAAATTGCGCTTTCCTGGGCAAAGGCAGGCATCTCGACCGTGGCAGCAGCCAAGGAGGAAGCAAGCCGCCACAGCGAATTGCACGTAGCCGTCAAGAAGGCCTTCGGTATTCAGGGACGCGATCTTATTCCTTATGAAAAGGAGTACATAAACACCTGGAAAAAGGAATACGGTTTTGATACGGAGATCATCTCCGCTGCCTGTGAGCGCACGATTCGTGCGATCCATCAGGTCAGCTTTGAATATGCAGACTCGATCTTAAAGAACTGGAAAAAGAATCACGTGGCTTCTCTTCAGGATGTGCAGGCGCTGGATGCACTCCATCAGGAAAAAGCGGCCACAGCACCCAAGCGCACAGAAAATACCGCAAAGAAAAATCGATTCAACGATTTTACCCAGCGTTCCTACGATACAAGCCAGTTAGAAAAGGAATTGTTACATTATGGCACTAACTAACAGTCAGTACGACCAGATCATGCGATCCTACGAGGAAAAACAACGGATCTCCAGAGTACGTCTGGAGGAGAGAAAAGCAGACATTTACGCCGCAGTTCCCGCCTTAAAGGAGTTGGACGAACAGATCGCTTCCTTTAGTGTACGACAGGCGCACCTGCTTTTGGAGGGCGACCGGAACGCTCTGGAAACGCTGAAATCCCGCCTCGCCAAGGCGCGCGATAAGCGAACCGCGCTTCTGGCTCAGGCAGGCTTTTCTCCTGACGATCTGCTGCCGGTCTACGAATGTCCCGACTGTCGGGATACCGGCTACATTGGTAATCAGCGCTGTCACTGCTTCAAGCAGGCAGCCATCGAACTGATCTACACCCAGTCCAATATCAAAACGATTCTGGAGACTGAAAATTTCGACACATTGACCCTCGATTATTATTCTGACGAGTCCATCGATCCGTCAACCGGGCGCAGCCCGCTCGAAAACGCAAAGCTGGCGGTAACTGCCTGTCATTCCTTCGTCGAGCAGTTTGACCGGGAATTTGAGAACCTGTTTTTCTACGGTTTCACCGGTGTTGGCAAGACATTTTTATCAAACTGCGTAGCAAAAGCGCTGATGGACAGCGGTCATTCTGTTTTATACTTTACATCATTCCAATTATTTAATATATTAGAGAAGAGCAAATTTCACCAGGATGCGGATGCAAAACAGCAGGAAGAGGATCTGTTTACCTGCGATCTGCTCATCATCGATGACCTCGGCACGGAGCTTGCAAACAGCTTTTCTGTTTCACAGCTGTTCTTGTGCCTGAATGAGCGTCTGCTCCGCAAAAAATCCACCATCATTTCCAGCAATCTGGATCTGAACAAGCTCTTAAGCACCTATTCGGAACGCAATTTTTCACGCATTATCAGCAATTATACGCTGTTAAAGCTCACAGGCGAGGATATTCGCCTGCAAAAGAGGAAATAATAAATATACATCATATGGAGGAAATTATTCATGCCGAATGAAGAAATTCAATTAGAATCTATCCCTCATGGTAAACTGGGGTTAATCACCTTAAAGAGCAGCGAATCGCTGGGACACAAGGTAGACGCGTACCTTGTAAAATGGCGTTCCACCAGGCAGCAGCTTCATCCGAACGATATCGCATTCAAGGGATATCAGCGTGACAGCTACCTGATTGAACACGCACTTCCCCGTTTCGGAAACGGCGAAGCAAAGGGAACGATCAAGGAATCTGTACGTGGCGATGATTTATATATTATGCTTGATGTCACCAACCACAGTCTGACCTACAAAATGTGTGGCGAGATCAACCACATGTCTCCCGATGACCACTATCAGGATCTGAAGCGCATCATCGCGGCTGCCAGCGGCAAGGCCAAACGTATTAACGTGATCATGCCGTTCCTTTATGAGAGCCGCCAGCACAGACGCTCCTCCAGAGAGTCTTTGGACTGCGCGCTGGCGCTGCAGGAGCTGGTGGATATGGGCGTGGAGAACATCATCACCTTTGATGCCCACGATCCCCGCGTGCAAAATGCCATTCCCCTGCACGGTTTTGAGTCTGTCACCTGTGCATACCAGTTTGTTAAAGCGCTGTGCCACCATGTAGACGATCTCATTTTTGACAACGATCACATGATGATCATCAGCCCGGACGAGGGCGGTACTGATCGTGCCGTCTATCTGGCAAACGTGCTCGGCATCAACGTCGGCATGTTCTACAAACGCCGTGATTACAGCCGCATTGTAGACGGACGCAATCCCATCATCGCACACGAATTCCTCGGCTCCTCCGTAGAAGGTAAGGATGTGTTTATCATCGATGACATGATTTCTTCCGGAGAGAGTATGATCGATGTTGCAACCGAGCTGAAAAAGAGAAAGGCAAAGCGCATTTTTGTCATTTCCACTTTCGGATTGTTTACGAACGGCTTTGCAAAATTTGACGAGGCAGTCGAAAAGGGTATCATCTACCGCGTACTGACCACCAACCTGATCTACCAGTCTGAGGAAATGTTGAGCAGAGATTACTATATCAGCTGCGATATGAGCAAATATATCGCCTATATCATTGATACCTTAAACCACAACACCTCCTTGAGTGAGCTGTTGAATCCTTACGACAAGATCAAAAAGATCGTTGCCGCTTACTCAAACGGTGAGCTGGAACATCATTGATCTGCCAGCTTCTCCGCAAGATCACAGATATCTGCCGCGGCGTGCGGATTGATCCCACGCCGCTGGCAATCGATCATCTTATTTCCCGTGTCATCATTTTCCAGCAATTCTTCCGCCATACGGATCATCTCATCCGTCGTCCGCGGCCAGATACTCATTCCGTGTCCGGAAAAGTATTCCGCATTATAGCTCTCACAGCCCGGGATCACCGCCGTGTGCACGATCGGGACATTTCGCACTGCCGCCTCGGTGGACGACAGCCCACCCGGCTTGGTGATAAACAGGCGGCTTGCTCTCATATACGATGCCATTTCGTCCGTTTGATCGACAAGCACAGGCCCCGGCGCAGTCTGCTCACTCAGCCTGTGAAACAACGCCTGATTGCTTCCGCAGATCACGATCAATCCCGTGTCTTTCCGTCCGGAAAAATGTTCACACAGCGCAGAAATCGTCTGCTCGATCTTACCGCCACCCATACTGCCGCCGGCCACCAGAATATATTTTTTGTCCGGATCCAGCCCCAGCCGCCGCTTTGCCTGCGCGCACGATTCCTCCGCCGCAAAACAGCTGCTCGTGGGAATACCGAACGGGTACAGCTTTTCTTTCGAGAGTCCTTTGCCTGTAAAATCCTCCACCAGATCTTCTGCCGGAATGATATACGCGTCGCACTCGGTCTCCTCCGTAAATGGGATACACACATAATCCGTCGCAATAAACATCGTTTTGGGAATGTTCATTCCATGCAGCTTCATATTGGTCATGATCTCTGCCGGAAACAGATGCGGCATGAGGACAATATCAACAGGATGTTCTGCAAAATATTCCTGCATCACAGCACCCATCGCATGATTGACGAAATAAACCGGTGAGCGAAAAGGCAGACGCCTGTAGAGATTGCCGATCTTGTAGATGGCACCGAACGCATCCGGCGCATGCTGTACGGTGGAGATATATGTCCTGTCAATCCCCCCGGAAAGCTTTGTACTCTTCAATGTATATGGGTTTAGCATGACGGCATGATGTCCCCGTCGTTTCATCTCCTCCAAAACCGCTTTTCCGGCAGAATCGTGACCGCCACCGGTTCCACAGGACAAAATCAATGCATCCATAACAGTTTCACCCTCATCTTTTCCCTTTCTTCAGCGCTTGCGTGCATACGGATACAGACAGCCACCGTGATAATTGCAAATCCAAGAGTCACCGCGCGCTGGTCAACACAAAGCATCATACAGAAAAGCGCACAAAAATACGCCATCACTGTCCGGTAAAAATGCGGACTGACACGCACGATCACAGAAAAGAAAATAAAAAATAGCGCCAGTATCACCGCAGGCTTCAATGCCGGAAATAATCCGAGCAACGATCCGAACGTCGCCGCGATTCCCTTGCCGCCCCTGAACCGGTAAAATACCGGAAATACATGTCCGATCACAGGCGCAGCCAGCACCATTGATGTCGCAAACACACCCGGACGAAGCTGCTCCGTAGCCTGCATAAACAAAAAGACCGGCACAAACCCCTTTCCGATATCGCAGATGAGCGTCAGCAGACCGCACCAAAAACCGCCGTACATAAACGCATTGGCACTTCCCGGATTTTTATCCCTGCTGTTTTCCAGCATCCTCTCTTTTCCAAATAAATGGGCAAACACACGGGCATACAATACACTCCCCGACAGATAACCCAGCAACGCAAATCCTACTGTCTGCATGAAAACAACTCCTTACCATTGATATTCCGCCACAGCCTTAATATATAGCATTATACTATACCTGAAACTTTATGTCCAAAAAAAATAACACCGTTGCCTATATTTCTATAAGCAACGGTGTTTTTCGCTACACCACCTTTAAGGCGTCCATCTGCCGCAGATAGGAAATTGCATTTTTCACTCCCAGCACATAGGCGATCTCCTGTGCACGGGCATTCGCACTCCTCATTGCGGCTTCATAATCATCCAGAACCATTCCCTGTTCCTTGGTGATCATTTTTCTGATATATTCGTCTAACTGCTCCGCGTCCTCCATATCTTTCAGATAGACAGCATCCTCCTGTAATTGAAAATCAATCGCATATCTCACAAATCCAGAATCTATAATTTCACGAATCATCTTTTCCATAGTAAGTCTCCTCGTTTACATATATATCCTCCCCACAGGGGATAACTATATCATACCTCACAATATTGTGAATTACAATATATTCGATAAAAATCTATACTAATTAAAGAGGTGAAATCATGACAAACAACGAGTATGGCTGTCTGAAAATGAATATTGAAAAAATGTTGAACGAGCGTGGCATCAGCAAAAATGCTCTGTGCAGAACAATGGATATCCCCAGATCCAATCTGAACCGCTACTGCAGAAATGAATTTGAACGGATCGATGCAACGTTCCTTTGTAAACTGTTGTATTTTTTTGACTGCTCATTGGAAGACATCCTGACATACGACAACAGCGACTCAGAAAACTGATCGTTTTTCATATTTGATCCGGAATCCCGCCCTATGACAACTTCCAGCCTCATTTCCAATTGTTTTCCCACTTTCGCAAAAATGAACCAGCATCCTTCTTGCGAGAATGTGCAATGGGGCAACTGCTCACAGATCAGCTCTCTGAAATCTGCTTCATAAAGCTCTAAAAGTGCAAACAGTACATCTGCCTGCGGATAATTCCGTCCGGCCTCGTATTTGTATATCGCTTGTACGGAGCCCAGACAGAGATATTCGCGCACGTCCTGCACGGATAAATTCTTTTTCTCACGCAATCTTCTTAAATTCCTGCCGACAAGCTTTATATCATATTCACGTCTGTGCTTCAATCGCTCCGATCACTACTCCTTTATACCCCATACATAAATAATCCTTGTAAAATCAATTCCACGATCATGACTTTTCATAGATTATAGCATACAAAAATCTATTTGTCATTGACGCTGTGGTTTAAAATCGGATCTCGCAAACGCATTTTTCATCCGGCTGCTCAACTCGAACAGCACCAGATCCAGTGTTGTCTGCGTCTCTTTTTTGAGCATTTTTGCGATCTCCCGGTTCGCCTCAGCCCGCAATGCCCTGCGCTTTTCTTCTTCCACCTCTTTCTCAAGAAGTTCATCATAGCGCGCGATCAACTCATGCCCCTTGGACATCACATGCTCCCGGTAGCGCTCGATATGGATGATCGAACTGCGATAGGATGCATCTGCCATCGCCGCGATCAGGCGGCTCGACCAGTAGAAATTGTCTGTAGAGACCTCTTCTGTCGTATTGGAAAGGTATTCCGGCGTTTCACCAATATCTGCATAGAACGGCGCCAGCGCGTTAAATACATTCGATCCATAGGAGATCCACTCGATCGCCGCATTGTCACGCGCGTATCCCGGGCGTATCTGGATCACTCCTACAAAATCATTCCGGTTGACACCAACCGGCCGGTATATACCTCGCAGAGAAGGATCTCCGCAACTGCCATAGGGATCATAGGGTGTTCCCTGATAGTGCGTGGACAGCGCATACTTGACGTCCTCCACCGTAATCTTCTTCTCCGGCACCATGCACCAGGGAATGTCATCTGCCTCCGGACGGTAATCGGCATTCGGACCATCCCAAACCTTTGTATG
Source organism: Lachnospiraceae bacterium (assembly GCA_051879675.1). GTDB lineage: Bacteria > Bacillota > Clostridia > Lachnospirales > Lachnospiraceae > W0P33-017. The sequence continues at coordinate 37,988 of JBJEML010000089.1, forward strand.
CGGATTCAGATAGCGCAGGGTAAACCACGCGCGCGGTGTATTATAAACATAGTCCGCGTCATCATGACTGCCAAACGCATCACGCGGATTCAATCCGCCATCCATCGACAGATTCAGGTGATTTTTTTCGATAAATTCCCGCATATCCGGTGAGCACATGTACTCCTTCTGACCATGAAGTGCATCCTCCAGATCAAACCGGTCCAGCCCAAGCTGGTTTGGCATAACTACATACACATCATCCGGCACGCGTCTCGCGATCCAATGGTGTCCTCCGATCGTCTCCAGCCACCAGATCTCATCCGCATCCTGAAATGCAATTCCGTTCATCTCATAGGTTCCGTACTGCTCCAGAAGACTTCCAAGACGCACCACACCCTCGCGCGCACTGCGAATATACGGCAGTACCAGATATACGATGTCCTCCTCACCGATCCCGCCCGGGATCTCCTCTCTGCCATCCTCTGCCGGCTGATATCTGACTAATGGATCGGCACCAAGTACACGCGGATTGGATGTGATCGTTTCTGTCGCTGTCATCGCAACCTGCGCTTCGTTCACGCCGCTCGCTGCCCAGATGCCCTTGTCCTCCATGGCATTTGGCATCGCTGTATAGCGCATCGGATCATCCGGCAGCCCAACCTCCAGATGCGAGATCACGGATTTGTAAACCTTCTTCTGTTCTTCCGGACGAATAACAACAAACCTCTTTGGTGTAAAATGTCCGGCACCTGAATCTTCATTTCTGGCAATCATCGTAGAGCCGTCATAGGTCGCTCTCTTTCCGACAAGTATTGTCGTACAAGGCATATCGGGCATCTCCTTCACCGTAACTGTTATTATGTACTATTTTTATTTAACGGAAAGGAAAGATATTCCTGAATGACCGAACGTGCAGGGAGGCTTCTTCTTCCAAAAGTACGGAACAGTTACAGCAGTTCATACTGCATCAGCTCATATTTCAGCCTGCTGCCCTCCATGATCTCCGGTGGGAGCAACGCCCGCGCCACCAGTTTTAAATCCTCCGAATCTATATCTGTCCGCCGCAGATGTGCATAGTCGCCATCAATGCTGACCACCTCATAATACCATGTTTCCATTCGCTATTTCGTCTCCTTTCTCTCAACCACGTACCCGTTTGCAGAAAAAAGCCCGTCCGTACCCGTATTCATTCCCTTTGCCGCCGATAAAATGATCTTCATCTTACAGCACTTCAACCAGTTCGATCCTGAAGTTCAGTTCCTTGCCGGCCATCTCGTGATTTGCATCAAAAGTGATCATTGTATCATCCTTGGCTGTCACCTTCACCGGAATCGGCTGTCCGTAGTCACTGGTCAGGTATACCTGTTGTCCTACGCTCAGGTTCTCTGCACCCGGCACCTCAGCGATCACAGCCGAAAAGATTGCTTCCGGATTCGGCTGACCGTATGCCTCTTCCGGCATCAGATGCACATCTACAACCTGACCTACTTCCATGTCTGCAACGGCCTTGTCAAAGCCAAGGATCATCATGCCTGCTCCGCAGACAAATTCCAACGGTTCGCCACGGTCATAGGAAGAGTCAAACTGCTCGCCGTCATTAAACGTTCCTCTGTAATGTGCTCTTACTGTTTTTCCCACATTGCGCCCTTCAAACGCCGGCTTTGAGGAACTGCAACCGCCGTGACATCCGCCGCCTCCGCAGGAATGACCTTCGCCATGATCCCCGCAAGTATGTCCTTCTCCGTGATGGTCACAATTTACTCCGGTCGATGTCAGTTCACCCTTCAAATATGCTTCTACCACTGCATCGGTATCACCTTCTGCCCCGGCGCACACCTCAATACCGGCCTCCTCTAATGCAGCCATGGCTCCACCGCCGATGCCTCCGCAGATCAGCGCATCGATCGTGTTGTCTGATAAAAGTCCTGCCAGCGCTCCGTGTCCGACACCATTTGCCCGAATCACTTCACTGCTTACTACCTTGTCATCTTCAACCTCGTAGATCTTAAACATCTCCGTGTGTCCAAAATGCTGGAATACCTCTCCGTTATCATAAGTAACTGCAATTCTTTTCATGATTTTTCTCTTCATCCTTTGTATATATTTTTTGCCATCTGTCCCGGAATCACTCATCGGGATAGCGCTTTACGATCTCTATAAATTTCTCAAAGTTTTGAACAAAAGCATCTACCACATCCGGGTCAAACTGCTTTCCCCTTTGGGAAACGATCTCCGCATATGCATCCTCCGGCGTCCATGGTCCTTTGTATGCCCTGCGGCTGACCAGCGCATCAAACACGTCAGCCAGTGCCACGCACCTTGCACAATTTGCGATCTCATCGCCCTTCATGCCCATGTATCCGGTACCGTCCCATTTCTCATGATGTTGATGGGCGATTTCTGTTGAAATGTGAAACAGTTCTCCGGGCGATGTTTCCAACATCTGCTTTCCGTATATAATATGTTTTTTTACAATTTCAAACTCCTCCGCTGTCAGCTTGCCCGGTTTTTCCAAAATACTTTCCGGCACCATCAGTTTACCGACATCGTGCATCATCGCCGCCAGACTGATCTTCCAGCTCTCCTCATCATTGTACCCCAGACTTTTACACAACACAGCCGTATATTCTGCAACACGCTTCACATGCTGCCCTGTATTTTCTGATTTATTCTCAATGATCTGTGAGAGCGATAAGATGAGATTTTCCTGATCTGCATATAACTCATCATTTTTATCTGCGAGTGTTTTGATCAGCCTTTCTATTCTTGCCGAAATAAAATAACACAAAATAACTACGGCAAAAAATTCTATGGTCCGCGGAACAATTCCATATAAGATCGTTCCCTTGAATGTCACTAACGGTTCATCCGGCACGACCTTCAGATAAAACGCAGCCAGATGCGATATCACGATCATGGGCATACTCAGGATTGCCGTATATATCACATATTTTCTTTCATTATAAAGGCATGACATTACCAGCGGAAATACAAGCATGATGATCGTGTGATAGGAAAGTGTCGCATACTGCAAGCCTGACTGAAAAACCAGAATAGCCAGAATAAAATAGCGCAATTTTGTCGACCGCACTTTTAATATATTATAGAACAACGTGGGTAAAAAAAAGTCAAACACAGATACTGCAACCGTCAGATATAGTGGCAGCGGCGCGATCTTAAATATGCCCAGAATATTCAGCAGTGCCACCAGCAGCATAAACCCGATCATCAACCGGCAGACAAATGCTAATCGTTTATCTGCGGTTTCCCGGTATTCCCTGATCATCTTTTCAGAAAAATTCATAACCAATCGACCTCCCATTCAATCACGATTCCCCTCCTGAATATCTCTCACCAGAAATCGAATAAACTCCTTGCATTTTCCACAACCGGTCCCGAATCGTTTTTTCTCCTTTTCGCTTTCAACACCTACATCATCTTCTATTTTAGACGTATGTGTTGCTTTTCGCAATCTAAAACTTCTAATTCCTTTGCATCACCCGAATTCTCATCTGTGCCACAAAAATGCACAGATATTGACAAATTTTTCATAGGATGCTATGATTTTCAATCAGCACCGCCCGTCTAACGGGCGGTTTGCTCTGAGGCTATAAGCCTCTGTTACCGGCCAGCGCCTAAAGACGCTGGCTTTCACTCTCGTTCAAGCCTTAACGCCCTTGACTCGTCGCCGCCCTTAAAAGGGCTCTTTTACTACCGGCTACCCCTTAAAGGGGTCCTCATATTCTTTTACACTTAACTTATCCATCGCAATATCGTGACTTTCTTGCTCTTGAATATACTTTCTTATGGTTGCCTCATTGAGTCCTACTGTGCTTACATAATAACCTTCTGCCCAGAAATGCCTATTTCCAAATTTATACTTTAAGTTTGCGTGCTTATCGAATATCATTAAGGCGCTTTTTCCTTTCAAATATCCCATAAATTGTGATACACTCAACTTAGGTGGTATGCTTACAAGCATATGAACGTGGTCGGACATCAGA
>JBJEML010000090.1:0-8508 GCA_051879675.1 Lachnospiraceae bacterium
TTTAAGTATGTCTTTACATGCTTCAACTCTTCCTCAAAGGAGATCAGTGTCGTGCGATCTGCCGCACTGAGACTCCGTTGAAGATAATCAGAGAAATCACTGATCGCCTGCTGTGCCATCTCTACATCCTTCTCGCACAGATGATAGATGGAATTGAGCGAGTTGTAGATAAAATGCGGCTGTATCTGGCTCATGGCAAGCGCAATCCGGTTTTCTTTCAGTTCTTTCTCCAGTTTCTTTGCCCGGATGGATGCCTGATAGTTGACCGCTACCAGCCTGACCGCCCATAATATCAGGAACACGAACAGCACTCCGAAGACCGCCTTGATGCAGATACCGCTTCGCCACAAGGTCAGCCGGGCATTCAAAAGCTCCGCGATCAATACCTCAAACAGTGCCGCGCCGCAGAGCAGTATGAGCCGTTCATGCTTCCTGCTGTTTTCCATTTCTTTAATACACAGGACAAACAAGATCAGGCTGACGATCCCCTGCAAAACCGCCCAGTATATACCTGTGTCATAGATTCCCGTTACTCCGGCAAGCGCGATCGCAATGAAAACAGCGTCTGCCAGCATCATCACATATCCTGCGATCTGCCCGATCTTCCTTCGTTTTTCCTGCAGCAGCTCCGTCATTCCTACTCCCAGCAGCCATGCAGCCAGCATTATGGCAACCTGCCTTACGGATGTATTGAACACCATCAGATCATTCCGCAGGCTAATGTCTGTTGTATCAAGATACATATACACGCCCATGAGCAGGGACATAACCCCCAGCTTGAGCAGCAGAGTGCTGTTCGGCAGATGCCATAACTGATAACCCACTGCTGTTCCTATCAGGGCGATGGAAGCCACTAAAATAAAAATGCAAAAACTGCGATAGGGCATTTTTTCCTTCTCGTAGTATTCTTTTAAGATCGGCGTACCGGTCATATAGAGGGAGTCCAGCAGTTCATTGTATGCATCCCCGTTCCCATAGCTATGCGGATTGTGCAGATTTATTTCCACCAGATCATCCTCTTCCACGGCCGAAAGCATCCACTCCTGCCAGCCGGTTCCACACATATCCGAGTTGATCTCATTGCTCATATCATACACATTCTCGCCATTCACCGACACATTCATGCCGATGTGATCCAGATAAAAACAGATGCACACCCCTTCCGGCAGTTCCGGATCAAATCTGCCCCGCAGCGACAGATCTCCGTCAAAGGCTGACAGGTCGGTATCTTCGCTCAACGCCTGCCACTCGCTACCATCCTGACTATATTCGCCCACAAAGTTCAGCGGCAGCGGCAACGAGCGAAAAGGCTGTTGGCTCTGCTTGCAGACGATAAAAATAAAAAGTCCCGCAAAGAGGAACATGGCTATGTACAAGATCGCGTTTATTTTTGCTTTTCTCAATGTAATCACCCCGAATATATATATGACAAAAAAATCATAGCATATCCGGGGCGAAAATTCATTATTAAAACTTCAAATATTTAAATCCCAACTTGTATTTGTGTTCCTTCAGTATGGCCTTGTATTCGGAGGGGCTGAGCACCTGTTCCAGTTCCTCTTTTGCACCGTCTCCGGTGACATCATAGCCCTCTGCGGAAAAGCACAGGTTCGGGTAGAGGACGCACCACCAGTTGTGTCCTTCTCCCGCTCCGATGATGATCTGAAGCGCGCGGTAAGTGCCTGCCGGAAATTCATAGTCGCCGTACACCTTGTCGGGAAACTCCACGTCTGCCAAACGCACCTGTACGGACTCCGCTTCTCCGTCCTCTGCCAGCACCTGCTCCGCCAGCGCTTTGATCTGATCTTTATTTTCTTCGATGATCCTTTCGCTGTCTGCTTTATCTTTTGCATTTGACAGCTTCAGGTTCATCCACCCGCCCACTGCATCACGCACCAGCAGCTTTCGACGCTGGTCATTTTCACTGTCGCTCTTTGCGATCACATGGAAACGAAGTACCTTTGCGGAGATTGCCTCCACGGTCTGCTGCTTCACATAATTTGCCGCAAACGAATAGCACCCCTCCATCAGTATCAGTGTACATATGAGAAATAAGATCCGGTTGACTGCCGGTCTTGATAATTTGATCCGCATTGATCATTCCTCCCTGTCCGGTGCATCTACTGTTGCACCTATGGGAATTGTAGCCACGATACGGAATTCTTATTCCGTCCAGAACATTTTTATCTGATATTCCGGTGATACAGGTGTTCCGTCCGCAGCGGTGACCGGCGCCCACTGCTCCACACGCGCTATCTGTTCCCGCAGCACGCGCTCGCTCTCGCGCATGATCCGGTCACGTTCCGTTGCAGATATATTTACCCGGTTTTCCAGCTCGCACTCCATGGAGATCGTCACCTGCCAGATCTCATAAGCCGCCACATACGTCCGTCGTTCGTTGATATCTTCGAGACTGACGATCGTTCCGTCCTCAAGCTCCATCTGCATTTTCTCCAGATCGCCGCGCAGGAACTGCAGCAGGCGTGCCTCGTCCACGGTAAGTGATTCACCTGGCACACCCTGCACGAGCATGCGGTAATGATCCACGGAGGGCGGAGCATCGTCTGCCAACACCGGAAGCAACAGTATTTTTTCATGATTGTTCCACTCCATGTACAGATCTCCCAATGTTGGCACACCCGCCGTTTTTTCCTGTTCATCGCTCTGTGCCATGTCCCGCAGATAAGTGCCCGTTCTGCCTCCGGTGCTCTCTTTTAAATCTTCCGGGGCGATAGAATGTTCATCCAAAAGATACACCATTGTATTCCACGAAAAATGATGCTCCTTCATAAAATATTGATAAAAGGATTCCAGAAACTGCTCATCGCCAAGCAGTTTTTCCGACAGTAGGATCACCTGCATGTGGCTGTCATCCAGTCCCGCCGGCTGCGTGCGCCCAAACAGCGTAAATGCCTGCGGATATCCGGCTGCAGTCACGAGTGCATCCTCCTTGTGATACAGGCTGCTGCCCTCCGTATCCATCTCTTCAAAGAAAAATGAGAAATCGTATGATCCTTCCTGATCTGCGGGAGTCACCGCCAGCGCCAGCGGGAATGCCCGGTCCTCGATCTCCATCTGTCCGCAGCCGGTCAAAAGCACCGACAAAAGCGCCAGCAACCCGGCAAATATACGCATCTGTTTTCTTCCTGTCCTCATGGTTTTTCCTCTCTGCATCCTGTTTTTTTCCCCGATAGCGTTGTATTTTTTCGTGCCGGAATCTTTTTACCTCTCCATACTGACAGAATGTATGCCACCAGTACGATCCCCACCAGCACCGGCACCGCAGTCCTCGCATAGACACGTGTAAGCCGCGATGCGAAGCGCTGGGAACGATACATGCATAATGCCAGCGCATACACAAACACCCCGACTCCCGGTAACAACCGGCCGTTCTCATTTTTTCTACTCATCTTTTTCAAGCACCAGACTGCGTAATAAAGGGCATTTTCTACAAATGCAAAAATGCTCACCAGCCAGATCCCGCACAGCAGTGCATCCTGACGTTCCAAAAAGCCGCCCGGCACCTTGACCATCGCCGTCAGTGTCAGTGCCGCCTCCTTCATCGTCGCCACCGTCGGCGCACCGAAAATCCCCGTCAGGACCAGAAACAGCGCCAGATTCACGCACACACCAAATGCAAATCCCTGCTTTACCACACGCGCCACATCCGCATGTTCTGACACACCTTCCGCGAGCATGGGTAAAAATGCGCTGCTCATGAAAAATGAAAAAACAAGATAGCTGTTTTTCAAAAATTGTACGCCCTCCGCCCGAAAGACAGGCACCCACCGGTCCGGCTCCACATTGTGTGCCGCAAGGAAAAACAAAAAGAGAAGCGGCAGCAGCACAAACCAAAAGACAAGCTCATACATTCTACCTCTGCTCTCCAGCCCTGCATGAAGCCCAAAAACCGCCAGCACGGTAATGACCGCCAGCACCAGCCACGCCGAGGTGTCCCGGATCAGATACTGTCTGCTGATGTCGCATAAAAGACGCAGCCCATACGCTGCACCAAACAGCGCCGTCAGCAGGTAGACGATCAGAATTATAAATGTGAGCAATCTGCCAAAATGATCCAGAAGATATGTGAAATAATCCTGACCGCTTTTGCACATTTTCCTCATTTGAACCAACACCAGCAAAAGCAATGCATATCCTGCGACGCAGCCTGCAGCCAGAGCAAAAAAACCATCCATTCCGACTGCCTCTGCCAGCATGCCCGGCAGCACCAGTGTTGTCAGCGCAAAAAAATCGTAAAAGACCATTCGTCCGAGCTGTCTGCCGGAAATCTTATTATTTTCGATGTTCATCGGCTGCCTCCTTATCATCAGATGATTCATTGCGATCCCGCCAGCGAAAACGGATGCGGTTGCTCTCCCGTGCATAGACCGGCCGCCTGAACAGAGCAAAAAGCGGAAAGTGAAAGATACTATCCTTTAACTGCGCGCCATCATCTGCCTCTGTTGACACAAAGGGCAGTAGATACGGTACGCCAAAGGAGCGCAGTCCCGACAGATGGATGAGGATCGCGAGCATGCCTGCGAGATAACCGAACAACCCCAGCCATGCGCTGACAAAGATCAGAAAAAATTTCAGCAGCCGGAAGGCATTTGCAAACTCCTCACCGGGAATCGCAAAGGAACACAGTGCCGTAAATGCCACCACGATCACGACAACCGGACTGGCAAGCCCTGCATCCACCGCAGCCGTGCCGATGATCAGTCCGCCGACGATACCGATGGTATTTCCCATCGTTCCCGGCAGGCGCACACCTGCCTCCCGCAGCAGCTCAAAGCCAAGCTCCATCAAAAGGAGCTCTGTCAGAGAGGAAAACGGTATACCTGCCCGCGCCTGTGCAAATGTCAGCAGCAGGTTTGTGGGTAGCAGGCTCGTGTGAAAATTGATGACTGCCAGATAGAGCGCCGGCAGAGACAAGGCAAAAAATGTCGCCAGATAGCGGATGATCCGCTCCAGACTGACGATCTCGAAGCGGTTATAATAGTCGTCGCTTGTCTGCAAAAAAGAATTGTAATCTGTCGGCAGGATCAGGGCCAACGGCGAATTGTCGCACAGGAGCACAATGCGTCCTTCCAAAAGCGCATGCACCGCCCGGTCTGGGCGCTCGGTTGTCTGAAACTGCGGAAATGGAGACGCCCAGCGCTTTTCTGCCAGCTGTTCGATCATACCACTGTCCATGATCCCATCAATCTCAAAGGTTTCCAGCCGTTTTTTGATCTCCTCAAGTACTTCCTTTCGCGCAATCCCCTCCATATACATGATGTTTACGAGGGTATCCGTGCGACGCCCCGCGTGTGTTTCCACGTTTTTCAGTTCTGTCGCCCGCAGCCGCTTGCGGATCAGGGCCGTGTTTGTCTTGACCGAATCGGAAAATCCTTCATTTGATCCTCTGGTCACTTTCTCTGACTCGGCACTCTGAACCCCCATGCCCGGATAGCCCTTGTCAGGGATTTTCAGCACCTGACCCAGTCCGTCCACAAACAGGATCATATCGCCGGTCAGCAGGCCTTGCGCCGCCTCCTTCAGGTCGGTGTAAAGCGTCACATCCGTCATGCCTCTTCCGTTCCGCTCCAGAAGCGAACGCACTTCCTGCGGGTTTTCGCCGGTCAAAGTCTGGAGCAGTCTGCCGATCTCAGACGAACCATAACTTGACGGTCCGGCAACGACCTCGATGTAGGCAACCATACAACGCAGCGGCCTGTCCGTTCCGAACTGCATGTCGACCATTTTGATGTCTGCACAATCTGCAAAAATCTGTGAAAAAATCCGTTTATTATGTTCCAGATCTGATGTTACTGTATATCGGCTCATAAAATATCTCCTGCTTTTGCCAAAATAAAAAAGGATAGGACTCTTGTCCTATCCTTTTTTATTATGTGTTCTTCAATAGAAATTATGTGCTCTATTTTTCCTGCTCACGGATAATATTCTTCACCACATCCACCTGATTGCTGATGTGCTTACGGATCATTTCTGTCACCGCAGCCTTATCCTTTTCCACAATGCCCTTATAGATTGCCTCGTGCTCCTTTAAAAGCTGATCATGGTTCTGGGGATTTTTCAGGTATTCCACACGATAGCGATACATCTGCTCACGAAGGTTATTGAGCATGCTAATCAGCTTCGGATTGTCGGTTGCCTGATAGATCACATCATGAAACTCCACATCTGCCTGTGCCATTTTTTTCAGATCGCCGCTCTTCAGTGAATGTTCAAAATTTTTCATGTTTTTCCGGAGCTTCGCAATCTCCTCATCCGTGATCTTGTCGCACGCCACCTGTACCGATAATTCTTCCAATGCCTCTCGGATCTCCAGCACATCCTGCATATCTTTTTCCGTCATTCCGGCAACGATCGCTCCTTTTCTGGGGATCGTGATCGCAAGTCCCTCCTGCTCCAGCATGCGGATCGCCTCACGGATCGGCGTTCGACTCACACCGAGCTTCGCTGCCAGCTGCAGCTCCATCAGGCGTTCGCCCGCCACAAGGTCTCCTCTCAAAATAGCCTCGCGCAGTGTATTAAATACCACATCCCGCAATGGCAGATATGCATCCATATTTAACTCTAACTGATCATTCATCTGTTTCTCTCCTTATGGTTATAAGGTTTTGTCACGTAAACCTGTCTCGCCAGACCGCTGTTTCGGATCTTTGTCTTTGCCTCGTAAGCCTTCGCTTCCTCCGAAAAAATACCAAAAACCGTAGGTCCGCTGCCACTCATCATCGCTGCAACCGCGCCCTGTGCCTCCATCATCTCTTTGATCTGCACGATCTCCGGATGCATCGGAACGGTCACGCCCTCCAGCACATTGCCCATGTTCATCGCTAGCGCGGTCAGATCCTGTGCTTCCAGAGCCTGAATCTGTGCGTCGATCGGTGGATGTGGCGGCTCCTCCAGCGCATCCAGTGTCTGATACACGAGCTTTGTAGAAACACTCACCGGCGGCTTTGCGATCAGAATATAGCAATCCGGCATCGGTGCCAGTCTGGTCAGCTTCTCACCAATCCCTTCTGCGAGTGCCGTTCCTCGCAACAGACAATAGGGCACATCCGCCCCCAGCTTCAGACCGTATTCCATGAGACGTTTCATCGGGAGACCCAGATGATATAACTGATTCATTCCGTACAAAACAGCTGCCGCATCTGTGCTCCCACCGGCCATACCGGCTGCCACAGGGATACATTTGTGTATGCGCATCTCCACACCGCCGATCTGCCCAAAATCCTGTTTCAGCAATTTGGCAGCCTGATAGGCTATATTATGTTCGTCCGTCGGCAAAAAATTCAGATTTGTCGACAGCGCAATGCCCTCGCGATCACTTTTTCTGATCGTGACCCAGTCAAACAGATCAACTGTCTGCATGATCATACGCACGAGATGATAACCGTCCTCCCTGACGCCGATCACATCCAGACCCAGATTAATTTTTGCCAGTGCTTTCAAATGGATTACATTTGCCATGTTCCGATACCTTTTTTGTATGTTGTCTACTGTATTTTGTATACAATCTTATGTTACATTTTTCCGAAAAAAAAGTCAACCACAGAGTTCAACTTTGGATCACTATATTATTTTTTTGCATCCTGTGCCGATATATAATAATAGATGAGAAAACATATGCTGCTTTCTCACGAAATACGCTCAACCGGAACGGATTCCGGAGAAAATATGCACAAGGAGGGGAATATTATGAGTGTAAGTTCCATCGGAACAACGACCGCTGCCGCGTATGCACAGCAGGCTGACGGCACAAAAACAACAAAAGAAACCAACAAGAACACATCTTCCGCTAAGACCGGTAAGGATACCGCTGTCGTCTATGAGAAAGGTTCTTCATCTTCTGAAAAGACGAACAGCACCAAATCCAACGCCGCTATTGTCGCACAGCTAAAGGCAGACGCAGAGGCACGCACCGCCCAGCTGCAGAGCCTTGTTGAGAAAATGATCTCTAAACAGGGACAGACGCTCGGCACTGCAGACAGCATGTGGTCATTTTTAGCAAAGGGAATTTTCAAAGCAGATCCTGAAACGATCGCACAGGCACAGAAAGATGTAGCAAAAGATGGCTACTGGGGTGCGGAACAGACCTCAGAACGCATCCTGTCCTTTGCAAAGGCTTTATCCGGCGATGATCCGGACAAGGCAGAAGAGCTTTTGAATGCATTCAAAAAGGGTTACAAAGAAGCGACAAAGACATGGGGCAGCGAGCTTCCTTCGCTCTGCTCCGACACCTATGATCTCGTGGAGAAAAAATTTAATGACTGGATGAACTCCGGCAAAGAGTAAGTGATATCAAAATACCCATGGACCAGCAAAGCAAACGAAGTTTACAAATTTGCTGCTCCATGGGTATTTTATACATGACCGGCGCCAAATGCATCTCTCAAAATTGAATACCGGCCATGCTGATGAGTAGTCCCCATACAACAGCAAGTACATACAGCAGACAGATGATCTCGAGATTCTGTCTGCTGTTTTTATTTAACCGGA
>JBJEML010000091.1:0-7040 GCA_051879675.1 Lachnospiraceae bacterium
CGATGTTCTCCTCGATCGGATAGTGTGAACCGTCAAACATGATAGAAGTAAAGCCTGCCTTGATGCACTTATAGCATCCTTCGTAAGTACCGTGGTCTAAGTGTAATGCAACGGGAACGGTGATTCCAAGCTCCTCATCCATTGCCTTAACCATAGCTGCAACGGTCTTGAAGCCGGTCATGTACTTTCCTGCACCCTCAGATACACCAAGGATCACAGGAGAGTTTAACTCCTGTGCGGTTAAAAGGATCGCCTTTGTCCACTCAAGGTTGTTGATGTTGAACTGACCAACTGCATAGTGTCCGGCTTTTGCCTTTTCTAACATTTCTTTCGCAGATACTAACATGTGAATTCCTCCATTTTCTATAAAAATATGTGAGTTTCGGGCTGCTCGCCCATTTGTGTTAAATATACCATGAACGGGGCTAATTGTAAAGGAAAAGCGTGCGAATTGCTTGTTCATGCGCTCTTTCTCTGTATGGCAGGATGTAACAGTTTGTTATGCTCTCCGGGTAAATCACGCGATTGGCACAGAGCCTGCGCAAAATCTGCTTGGCTCTGCTGCCTGATAACTGATTGATTTAAGTTTTCTCCGCGTGTACCCGTCGCATAAACAACTGTTGCATACTGCCACACAGAATACAGGCGCATGATTTACGTATTCTGACGTTGCTCAGCCTGGGGAAGTCGCAACATCATATTTCAGAAACACAACAAATGAGCATTGGCAGGAAGGGCACCCCCGACGTGCCGAAAGAGATTTTGACAGGTCGTTTATGCGTTCGGGTACGCGCGGAGAAAGAAATCCGCTGTTCATAAACATGGCAGCAGAGAAAAGCCAATTTTGCTTTTACTCTGTGCCAATCGCGCGAATTTACCGAGAAGCACAACCGACTGGCAAAACTCTGCCGGTGCGCGAGGGTGCCCTAATATCAACCGCTATTTTTCTCCCGGCACGCGGATCGTAAGCGCACGACGTATGTTTTTCAGATGGATCTGCGTCTGCTCGCCGCCATACTCCCCGTCGAGCGTCCACGGAATGGCCTGATAGGGTGAGATCTGCAGTTCATCCGTCTTAAAGGTGTAGATCAGATCCGATTCCGGTCTCAGCTTTGTGAGCGCGGCAATGATCTCGTTGAGCTCCACCGCGTTGCGCGGCGTGCGGATGAGCATGACCTCAAACAATCCGTCATCCAGTGCCACATCATCTCCCGTCATACCCTTGAAGCCTCCCACCGACAGGGAATTCGTTACCATACCGTACATGAACTCGTCCTCGATGACACCCCCGTCATATTCCACGCGCATGCGGTAGCTGGGATGGCTGCCGATGCGTTTTGCCCCTTCCAGTATATACGCCACATGTCCCAGTACGTTTTTCAGCTCCTGCTTTGTCTGATAGGAAACATCCGTAAACAGCCCGAACGCTGCAATGTATATGAAGTTCTTTTCGCCAAAACAACCTACATCGCATTTGAAATCCGTACCGCTCACCGCAATCTGCGCCGCTTTTTTCATGTTTTTTGGGAGCTTCAGAGATGCGGCGAAATCGTTTGTGCTGCCCGACGGGATATAGCCAAGCGGCACATCGCATCCGCTCTGCATCAGTCCTGTCACCGTCTCATCGAGTGTACCGTCCCCTCCGCAGCAGATGACAAGGTCATAGTCCGCTGCCCTCTCTGCCGTCACATCCGTGGCATCTCCCACCGCCTGCGTCGGATGCACGCTCACCTCGTAGCCTGCGCGTACCATGATCTCCAAAATGTCGGACAACTGTGATTTAATTCTTCCGACACCGGAATGGGGATTGTATACAAATAGCAGTTTCATGTATTGCTCCTTCCCAATTTCCTTGCAATCTCACCTAACTTGCGCAACCGGTGATTCACACCGGACTTTCCGACCGGCGGATCACACAACTCACCTAATTCCTTCAACGAGCTGTCCGGATATTCCAGACGGATCAATGCCATTTCCCGCAGTGCAGGAGGCAGTTCGTCCAGTCCGACCCTGCCCTGAATATAGCGGATATCCTCCACCTGACGACACGCCGCACCGACTACTTTATTGATGTTTGCCGTCTCACAGTTGACGATACGGTTGACAGAGCCACGCATTTCTTTGAAAATGCGCACATTTTCCAGATTCATGAGCGCCACATATGCCCCCATGACATTCAGTGCATCCACGATCTGCGCGCCTTCCTTCAGATAGACGATATAATATTTTTTTCTCTGTACGATCTTTGCATCCAGCTCAAATGCACGGTACAGTTCCTGCAAAAGCTGTGCCTGCGACTGCTGCTGACAGACGATCTCAAAGTGATACGATTTCTGCGGATCGCTGATCGAACCGGAGGCAAGAAACGCACCCCGCAAAAAGGCGCGCTTACAGCAGCTTTTCTCCAACATCTGACCCTGCTGTGCCGATAATGCACGCTCGATCTGTTGTCTCTGCTGTTCTGCCGGAAGCTCTCCAAACAGCTTTTTCGCCAAAAGCCGTCGTTTTTCTGCCAGATGCGTGTGATCTGCGGCAAATGACTCAATTGCCGCCAGCTCTGCGAGCTGGCAATGGCGTTTATTATCGATCTGCTTTGCCAGTTCTGCTTTTACCTCACCGGAAAATGACATGCTTACTTCCCCCTATGGGCATCTTTTTCGATATCCCTGTGCTCAATGCGCAGTCCGTAGTCCTCCTGCGCTCCCAGCCGGTCATACAAGCCCTGTGCCACTGTGACGGAACGGTGTTTGCCGCCGGTGCAGCCGATCGCGATGACAAGCTGATTTTTCCCCTCACTGATGTAGTTCGGGATCAGAAACCTGATCATATCTTCCAGCTTATCGAGAAACTCATGATACTGCGTACAGGCGCTGACGTAGTCCTGAATCGGTTGGTCCAGACCGGTCAGCGGACGCAGCCCCTCCACGTAGTATGGGTTCGGCAGGAAACGCACGTCAAACACGAGATCCGCATCCGTCGGTATGCCATACTTGAAGCCGAAGGAAAGCACCGTGATATAAAGATTTTTGTATGTCTGATTCTCGACAAACATTTTTTTCAATTCCGCCTGCAGCTCTCGGGTCAACAGCTGGCTCGTGTCCAGAATGTAATCCGCACGACGCTTGACCGGCAACAGGCGTTCGCGCTCTCGCTCAATTGCCTTGTCCACCCGGTCGCCCTCCGCCAGCGGATGGCTGCGGCGCGTCTCCTTATAACGCTTGATGATAACAGCGTCATCGCTTTCGAGGAACAGCATCTCAAAGCTCTTACCACGCTCCTGCAAACGATCCAGCACTGCTGTCAGATCTCCGATATTCTGGCCGCTTCGGATATCCACATTGATCGCCACTTTTTCCAGCTCAGGGTCATTCTCCGCCAGATCCACAAAGCTCTCCACCAGAGAGATCGGCAGATTGCCGACACAGTAGTACCCCATATCTTCGATCATCTTGAGTGCCGTACTTTTACCCGATCCGGACATTCCCGTTAAAATGACACATCGCATATGCTCTCTTCCTCCCCAAATACCCATCGACTGGCTTTGCTGCAAAAACCTTTGGCTTAAAATCCTAACAGCCGCACCTCCGGCTCCAGATCCACCCCGCTGGTTTCTTTTACGCGCTCCTGCACGCGCTGCATGAGCTCCCAAATCTGTGCTGCCGTCGCCGCACCCCGGTTAATGACAAATCCGCAATGCTTTTCCGATACCTGTGCATCACCGATGCGAAAGCCTCTCAGTCCCGCATCTTCGATCAGTTTGCCGGCAAAATATCCCTCCGGCCGCTTAAATGTACTTCCCGCGCTCGGATACTCCAGCGGCTGTTTTTCCACCCGCTTTTTCCGCAGCTCATCCATCTTTGCACGGATGACGGCCTCACTCCCCTGCGTCAGATTCAGGCGCGCCTCCAGTACAAGCTCCTCCTCATCCATCATACGGCTGTGGCGGTAAGACAGATCCAGTTCATCCGCCGGGCGTACCTTGATCTCACCCTTTGTCGTAAGCACGCGCACGCCGGATAAAATATCCTTCATCTCCCCTCCGTAAGCTCCTGCGTTCATCACGACCGCGCCGCCCACCGAACCGGGGATGCCCGCTGCAAACTCCATGCCGGAAAGACCGTTTTTCGCAGCAAAGTTCGCCGTTTCCGATAAAAGTGTGCCTGCCCGGACTGCCAGATCCTCCCCATCCAGGAATCGGAGCCCGGAAGCAGCCTTCCCGATTTCCAGCACAACACCCCGCAAGCCCTGATCCGCCACGAGCAGATTGCTGCCGTTTCCGATCACGGTAAGCGGCAGTTCAAACTGTCTGCACAGCGCCACGATATCCGGCACCTGCTCCAAGGAGGGCATCACGTAATATTCTGCCGGACCGCCTACCCGAAACGTCGTGTGACGGCTTAACGGTTCCTCTCTTCTGATCTGTTCCTGCGGCAGGAGCCTTTTCAGTTCCTGTTCAAATTGTTGCCTGTTTTTATCCATATAATAAACCAACCTATGCTTTATTGATGACGATTTCTGCGCAAGTCCACCGCGTTAAGCCTCTTTCAAAAATGCCACGTAGCCCTTATATGCCTCGTACAGATCCACCTTGCTGATGATCTCCCACGGCGCGTGCATGTTCAGCACCGCAACGCCGCTGTCGATCACTTCCATCCCGTAGTTTGCCAGAATGTAGGCGATCGTTCCGCCGCCGCCCTGATCGACCTTGCCGAGCTCCGAGGTCTGGAAAGATACCCCGTTTTTGTCAAAGATCTTTCGCAGTCTTGCAATATACTCGGCATTTGCATCATTGGAACCGGATTTGCCACGCGAACCTGTATATTTATTAAATACGATTCCTCTTCCGAAATATGCCGCATTTTTCTTCTCGGATACGGACGGGTAGTTCGGGTCGTATGCCGCGCTCACATCCGAGGAGAGCATTCTGGAATTCTGCAGCGCACGGCGCAGTGCGAGATCCGTGTACTGTCCGCACAGCGCGAGCACCTCTGCGACCGTATTCTCAAAAAATCTTGACTGCATACCTGTCGCACCGACGCTTCCGATCTCCTCCTTATCAACGAGCAGACAGACACTCGTGCGCTTCGGTGTCTTCATCTGAAGGATCGCCTCAAAGGAAGGGTATGCACACACTCTGTCGTCATGTCCGTAGCCCATGATCATGCTGCGGTCCAGTCCGTAGTCCCTCGCCTCTCCGGCGGGAACAACCTCGATCTCTGCGGAGAGAAAATCCTCCTCCTCAATATTGTATTCCTGCTTTAAAAGATCTAAAATCTGCGCCTTTACGCGCTCCTTTTCTTCTTTTTCAGTGTCACTTTTTTCGACAGGCAGATTTCCGATGAGCACATCGAGATTTTCTCCCTCGATCACCTTGTTCGCCTTTTTCTCCAACTGCTCCCCTGCCAGATGAATGAGCAGATCGCTCACGCCGACAACGGGATCACCCGGCTTGTCACCAATATTGATCTCAACCACGGTGCCGTCCTTTTTCGCCACAACTCCATGGAGCGCCAGCGGCAGTGTCACCCACTGATATTTCTTCACCCCTCCATAGTAGTGGGTATCGAGCAGCACGAGATCTTTATCCTCGTACAGTGGATTCTGCTTGAGATCCAGACGAGGGGAATCAATGTGTGCGCCGAGAATGTTCATACCGTCACTGATCGGTTCCTCACCGATGACAAACAGCGCCAGAGATTTTCCCATATGGTTGTAGTATACCTTGTCGCCCGGCTTTAATATCTGATCCTTTTTGATCGCTTTTTTCAGGCTGGTGAATCCGGCTTTTTTCGCCTTCTCCACGAAAGTATTCACGCACTCGCGCTCGGTCTTATTCTCCGATAAAAAAACGCGGTACTTCTCCGCAAAATCAAAGACTTCCTTTTTTTTATCTCCGGGGTACGCATCCCATGCATTGTTTCGTTCCATCTATATTCATCTCCTATTATGCTTCTTTTACTTTTTACTCATCATCCTCATCCGGATTCATACTCTTGCTCAGATTTGCCTGCACGCGGCGATACAGCTCCTGTGCGGCGTTGTAACCCATCTTTTTCTGTCTGTGGTTGACGGCTGCTGTCTCACAGATGACTGCCAGATTTCGTCCGGGGCGGATCGGCAGGGAATGGCAGACAACCTTATTCCCCAGAAATTCCGTGTACTCCTGCTCCATGCCGAGGCGGTCATACTCTTTATCCTTATGCCAGTCCTCCAGCTTGATGACCAGATCGATCTGCTGTTTATCCTTGACACACTCGACGCCGTACAGTGATTTTACGTCAATGATGCCGATTCCTCGCAGCTCGATAAAGTGACGGGTGATCGCCGGTGATGTGCCGATCAGTGTCGTGTCATCAATGCGTTTGATCTCCACCGCATCGTCCGTCACCAGACGGTGTCCGCGTCGGATCAGCTCGAGCGCCGCCTCGCTCTTTCCGATGCCGCTCTCACCCATGATGAGCAGTCCTTCGCCGTAGACATCCACAAGCACGCCGTGGATCGTGATGCACGGTGCCAGCTCCTCGTTGAGCGTCCGGATCAGCTCCGCAGTCAGCGCACTCGTTGCGCGCTCCGTGCCCAGCACGGCTACGTTATGTCTGGTCGCCGCCTCCAGAAAGTCCTCGTCCGGCTGAAAACCACGGCAGAAGACAACACAGGGGATATCGAAGCTCATGAACTTGTCGTAGGCCTCTTTTTTCCGCTCTTTCGCCACCTGCTGCAGATAGGCAAACTCAACCATTCCGATGATCTGCACGCGCCCTTCCGCGAAATGTTCAAAATAACCGTGAAGCTGCAGCGCCGGGCGGTTGATCTCGGTGATGCAGACTTTTTTCTGTTTCAAATTTACCTGATCCGTGAAGTTGGTCAGCTCCAGCAGACGCGCAAGCTTTGCAACGGATACTTCTTTTTGTGTCATGACGATTCCCCCTATCTGGTTGTACATTTTCTTTACTTCATAATAGTGTACAGCACCAATTTTTGCAATATTTTTCGCACGGAATGCACGTACGCGCACCTTTAGATGAGCAACCGCGATCATC